>JAXJUX010000067.1:0-12838 GCA_036308845.1 Ruminococcus sp. | reverse complement strand
TATGTATATTCAACAACTTCATTGGAACTAAGTAAAGAAATAGCTTCGGCATTTGTGTATAATTAAAGAAGATGAAAAGACGATTATATAGTATATTATTGTTTGTTCTATTAACTTTTTCTACAGTGACTGTATTTGCAGAGGAAACAGAAGAGGTTGAATGGTTTGAAATGACCGAAGGAGAAGATTCTAATATTCCGAGCCAGGGAATAACTAATCCGTATAATTTATATTTAGGAAATGTGTACACATCAATATCGTATTTAGGAAATTATGATATAATGTTGCGAGCGGAAGTATGTTGTAGTGACACAGTGGCATCTATACAAACAACATTCTATTTGCAGAAAAAATATAGTGGCGTATGGACAACTGTTTCAGAAGGCACTGCAACAAAAACCAACTCTAATTATATGTATAAGAATATGTATGTGTATGATGTGACAGCAGGAACCTACAGATGTGTTACAAATACAAAAGTAACAAGTAGTTCTGGTTATGCAGAAACTATGGAAAGTTATAGCCCAAGCGTAACAATCAGTTAATAAAATTCCAGTTCCGACTTTTTAGTCGCAACTGGAATTTTTTATTATCCAACAAAATACTTTTTTAAGCAAATAGCGTGGTGGAATTTTAGCATCATTATATACAGAGGATTTATAATTGAAAATTAAAAACGAAAATCCCGTAGATAATTTTCAAAAAAAGCCTCAAAACCCCCATTTTCAAAAATTAAAAACGGAAAACCCGTAAATAATTTTTAAACCTTATTTCTCCACCCATCCCCGATTCCCCCGCTTGCGGAAGAATCCATAATGCAAAGGAAGGTTTTCTTCCTCCAGGGAACCTGAAGTTTTCTTGCGTGAGGTTTTGTTGGGGGTTCCTTCTGAAATCATAAACTGTATACGGAATTTGAAATCCTCCCAATCCAGAATGGTAAAAGGATGTTCTTCTGCTATAACGATTTGGCGATTGTCTCGGAAAAATACAGGGTAATTGCCTTGATAACCTTGTTTATATAAGTCGGCAGTTACTTGTTCACGCTCGTTTTGTATTTTCTTGTTTTTCTCTGAACCGTAATCTCTTGCGGGATAGGTCGCAGATGCAGCGGCAATTTTCTCCCAAATCACCTGATAAACAGCTTGGCCTTTATAGGAGGTCATATAATTGCATAAAAGTTTCATCATTCCTTGTATCGGGTGGTTGACATATAATTTCAGTAAAATGCGCAAAAATGTATCATTTGCTTCGGCTGCCAATTTGTCCATCAAAAATATGCCATCCATGGTATCCGGATATTCATCAAGGATAGATTCATGAATGGGTGACCAGTATCGAAATGGAGCAAATTCCATCAATGGAAGGAGTTCCAGCTCCTGTGTATTGCAAAGTGATTCACCCCAATATTCATATTTATCATAAATGGTTCCAACGATATAAACGATCCGGCGCCATTGTTCCTGACCTTTTACCCAGAAATGACCGATTTCATGGTAGCGGTAGCACTGAAGCTGTTTTTCAACAGTATCAAACCAGATGGTAAAAACCTGCTCATTGCCTTGATGAATGATTAACGCATTCGTTTGGTCCTGTTGAACCATTTCTGCCAGAAGGGAACCGTCAAAATCTGATAGGTAAGTGCCGGTGGTTCGGCAATTTTTCAAAATATAATAACATTCTACAGAATCATTCATCATATAAGGAATGTAGTAGTCCGTCTGTTGAGCGGCATTTGCATGAGCATAAAGCTCTAATGCGTGTTCTTCTGCCAATTGTGATATATGATGTTGAAAATCATTGATTGTAGTTGAATTCATAAAGTCTCCCATTTCATTTATATAACAAATCATCCTTATCATACCAGAGAATTTGGAAGAAGAATAGAGGAAAATCACGTTGATGCCTTATGGATGCAAGTGCTATACTGTAATATCATATGGGAAATGAGGGATGAGCAATGAGCGAAATTTTAATCCGGAAGGCAACGCTGGCAGATGCACAAGAGTTGCTTGCGATTTATGCGCCATATGTAGAACATACGGCCATTACCTTTGAATATACAGTGCCGACGGTGGAGGAATTCGAGAATCGTATGAAATCAATCATGCAGAAATATCCTTATCTGGCAGCGGAAATTAATGGTGAACTTGTGGGATATGCGTATGCATCTGCCTTTCATGCCCGCGCAGCATATGATTGGTGTGTAGAAACAACAATTTATGTGAAACAGGAAATGCACGGTAAGGGCTGTGGAAGAAAATTGTATCAGGAATTGGAACGGATGTTGGCGAAACAACATGTACTTAATTTGTATGCATGTATTGCTTATGCAAGTGTAGAGGATGAATATTTGACAAATCGAAGCAAAACGTATCATGAGCACATGGGGTATCGGTTGATTGGCAAGTTTGAAACATGCGGTTATAAATTTGGGCGTTGGTATGATATGATTTGGATGGAAAAAATGTTGGGTGAACATTGGGAAAATCCGGAGGCAGTCGTATCGGTACATGAAATTGTTGAATAGTGAGAGGAAAATGAGAAAGGACAATAATATGACAATTAATGAATATCAGAAATTGGCAATGACAACATTAAATCCAAAGTTAAGTGAAAAAGATATTCTGATCAATGGTGTTATGGGACTTTGCGGTGAATCCGGAGAGGCGATTGATATTGTGAAGAAGCATTTGGCGCAGGGACATGAACTCGATCGGGAACATTTGATTGATGAATTGGGTGATATTGCATGGTATTTGGCGGAAACAGCCCAGGTGCTGGGAGTGACGTTGGAAGAAGTGCTGGAAAGAAATATCAATAAATTGAAAAAACGCTATCCGGAGGGGTTCGAAACCCAAAAATCACTTGAGAGAGAAGTGTAAAAAGGGTCCGGGCATCACAAGAAGATGTCCAGACCCAATAAGTCATACGAGAATATCCAATATAATAGTTAACCTTGTTTCTTCTCCGGCAGCTGTGCCAACACAATCGCCGCAAACATCAGCACGCATCCGCTCAGTTCGCGAATGGATAATTTCTGGTTCAGCAAGATCCATCCGGCAAGTACGGAAACGCAGGATTCCAGGCTGAGGATCAAAGATGCAACCGTTGGATCCATGTTTTTCTGTCCTACAATCTGCAGGGTGTAAGCAACACCACAGGAAAGTACACCGGCGTAAAGGATTGGTGCCCACGCCATGAGAATACTGGAAAGTTGTGGTGATTCAAAAAGAAATGCAGGAATACCGCAAAGAATACCACAGGTGAAAAACTGGATACAGGACATTTTTACACCGTCAACCAGTGGTGAAAAATGGTCGATGACCAGAATATGTAATGCAAAAACAACTGCGCAAAGCATAACGAAAAAATCACCTTTGCCAATTGCAAATCCATCTGTAATGCACAGAAGATATAATCCGATTACAGATAATGCTACTGCGACCCAAATGACAGGGTTGCATTTTTTATGCAGAAAAATAATTCCGATAATAGGAACCAGGACAATGTAGCAGGCTGTGATAAAGCCAGCGCGTCCAACGGTAGTGTACTGGATTCCGATTTGCTGCAGACTGCTGGCAACTGCGAGACAAGTACCACAGCAGATACCGCCGATTAATAAAGTTTTATTTGCTTTTTTCTGTTCAGCAGGGGTTAATTCCTTTTTTTCGGATGGGTTAATTTTGTTAAGAAAAAAAATACAGGGAATCAGTACCAGACCGCCGATGATATTTCTTGTCATGTTGAACGTAAAAGGTCCTACATGATTCATTCCCTCACTTTGTGCCACAAAAGCAAATCCCCAGATGATTGCGGCGAGTAAGAGAAGCAGGGAATTTTTGAGTTGTTCTTTTTTCATAAATCGTGCCTCCTCTCCAATGATATGATAAAACTATTTCATACATTGGTCGATAATTATCAAAATAGTAACATGAAAAATTCCAGAAGTAAACCCGAAAAACCTTCAGGGGAACGCACTGAGGTGGAAAAGAAGATGTTGCTTTTTTATAGAAAGTTTAGAAAAGTCTATTTTTGTTTAGATGAAATACTGGAAAGAATATGATATACTTTTAAATGGATAACAGTGTTGTTATTAAAAATAGAAAAAACAGGTGCTATTTATGAAATTAAAAACCCGAATTCTGATTTCATTTTTTGTTATTATTCTATTGCCGCTGATTTTGGCGGGAGTTGCGCTGATGGGTTTTACGAGCATTCAGTTATCTACTTTGGAAAAACAGTATAATATCGATGAAGTTACGTACGAAACTTTATCCAATAATACAGATATGCTGAATATGATGGTGGAGACGGTTGTTTCAAAACTTCAACAGATTACGAAAGAAGAACCGGAATATCTGGAAAAGCGTGAAAATCTGGATGAATTAAACAGTGAATTGTTTGATAAAGGAGCATATCTTCTGGTTCGTAAAGATGAGTCTTTGTTTTATAATGGAAGCGAAAATGATGTAAGTAACATCCTTTTGGAGTTGCCGAGCTATGGAGCTGTTTCCGCAGCAGAAAATAAAGGGATTTATATCGGGCATGATGTGAAAGCGTTGGTGAAGCAGGTAGATTTTGAATTTACAGATGGCAGCCAGGGAACTGTATTTGTTATTATCCATACAGCAGTATGGGTGTCAAGGATGCGGGAAATGGCATTGGATATGCTGGTTATGATCATTATCATTCTGATATTGACATCTCTGTTCTTGTGTTTTTGGATGTATCGAGGCGTTATAACCCCATTGAATCAGTTGCAGCAGGCTACACACATGATTAAAGAAGGAAACCTGGATTTTACGATTAAAAAATGTGGTGTGTCTGAAATCAGCGAATTGTGTGAAGATTTTGATGAAATGCGGCAGCGCTTGAAACAAAATGCGGAAGAAAAGCTGAAAGCGGACAATGAAAACAGAGAATTGATTTCCAATATTTCTCATGATTTAAAAACACCAATTACAGCAATCAAAGGATATGTGGAAGGAATTATGGATGGTGTTGCAGATACACCGGAAAAGATGCAGAGATATATCCGAACCATATATACCAAAGCAAATGATATGGATACATTAATTAATGAATTGACATTTTATTCCAAAATTGACACTAATCGTATTCCATATGTATTTAATAAAATTTATATCCGCGAATATTTTGAAGACTGTGTATATGAATTGCAGCAGGAAATGAACAGCCGCAATATCCAGTTTACGTATTTTGATTATCTGGAAGAAAACCCGATTGTCATAGCGGATGCGGAGCAATTAAAGCGAGTAATCAATAATATTATCAGCAATTCCTGCAAATATATGGACAAAGAGCAGAAAGTAATCAATATTCGTCTGAAAGACGTTGGGGATTTCATTCAGATTGAGATAGAAGATAATGGAAAAGGAATTGCGGTGAAAGATCTTGCCAATATTTTTGATCGTTTTTATCGAACGGATGCTTCAAGAAATTCTTCTACAGGAGGAAGTGGTATTGGACTTTCGATTGTTAAGAAGATTATGGAGGACCATGGCGGTCAGGTATGGGCGACAAGTAAAGAGGGGACGGGTACAACGATGTATCTGGCATTAAGAAAGTATCAGGAGGTACCAATCAATGAGTAGAATTTTAATCATCGAAGATGAAATGGCAATTGCCGAACTTGAGAAGGACTATCTGGAATTGAGTGGTTTTGAAGTGGAAATAGAAACTCGAGGAGATGTAGGGCTTAGACGTGCCCTGACAGAAGAATTTAATCTGGTAATTTTGGATGTCATGCTTCCTGAAATGGATGGCTTTGATATTTGCCGTGAACTTCGTGTACAAAAAAATATTCCGATTATTATGGTTTCCGCAAAGAAAGATGATATTGACAAAATTCGTGGGCTGGGACTCGGAGCAGATGATTATATGACAAAACCATTTAGTCCAAGTGAACTGGTAGCTCGTGTGAAAGCACATTTGACACGTTATGAACGTCTGATCGGAACTGGGGTACAGGAAAATGATATCGTAGAAATCCGTGGTATCAAAATTGACAAGACAGCAAGACGTGTATGGGTCAATGGAGAAGAAAAAACATTTACGACAAAAGAATTTGATCTTCTGACTTTTCTGGCACAGAATCCAAACCACGTATTTACGAAAGACGAACTGTTCAGAGAAATCTGGGATATGGAGTCTGTGGGAGATATCGCTACTGTAACAGTTCATATCAAAAAATTGAGAGAAAAAATTGAATTTAATACCGCAAAACCTCAGTATATCGAAACAATCTGGGGTGTTGGTTACAGATTTAAAGTCTGATAGGAAGAAAGCAATGTGTAAACTGCACGTTGCTTTCTTTTTTTGGATACATGTGATATAATATGCAGTATGAGAGTCTCAAAAATTGGATGTTACACCAGGACTTGTAAAACAGAAAAAGGAAAATAAAAATTTTTGATATTTACGAGGGGACAAGATTATGGCAGAACAAAAGAAACCTTACAAAAAAACATTGGGTCGACAGATCCGAATATGGAAAAAGAAATTACGAAAGGCTCCAAGAGAAGACGTGATGAAGCTTGGGATCATTGCAGGTGCGGTGGTTGTTTTAGTTGTAATTGTTGCAGTGATTGTTGGTCTGAGTGGGAAAAATGATGAGAAAAAACAGGCAGCAGAAGTTGTGGAACAGGAAGTAAACGAGGACGAATCAAAAGACGAGGAGAAAAAGGGTCTGTTCGGTTGGTTTGGTGATAAAGAGGAAGAGAAATCACAGGAAGATGAGTCACAGGAAGAAGATGGGGCAGAAGATTCGGAACAGTTGGATTTCATTGTGGCAGATCCTGAATTTACACCGCATGCGGTAGAATCGACAAATCCATCCAATTTGATTGCGACTACAGATATTCAGGTGAATGATACAATTTTGGGTTCTGTTTCTGAATATACTGCGGATGAAGAAATTACATTTGGTATGCCAAATGCGTATACCGATATGCAGGGAATCATTACATTCCGTGGTGACAACTTTAGAAATAATCCGGCGTATGGATATGCGAACCTGACAACAAACACGTTGTCCAATGTATGGTCAAAAGATACGGGTGCATTGTCTTCCGGCAGCCACACATGGACAGGAAGTGGTTGGACAGGACAGCCTTTGATTGTAAAATGGCCAAAAGAAACGAAAGAAAATATGAATATGTATGACTGGGCGAAAGCTGACGACGATCTTGTGGAAGTGATTTATGCCTGTCTGGATGGCTATATTTATTTCCTGGATCTGAAAACAGGTGAACCAACCCGAGATTCTATGAATGTGGGATTTACCTTCAAAGGGGCAGGAACTTTGGACCCTCGTGGATATCCAATCATGTACGTGGGAGCCGGTTATAACAGCGATGTAAATGGAACGGCTCGTGTATTTGTGATCAATTTGCTGGATTGCAGCGTGATGTATACATTTGGAAATACAGACTCTTTCTCTTTGCGTGGAACGCTCAGCTTTTTTGATGCGTCAGCGTTGGTGGATGCAGAAACCGATACCCTGATTTATCCGGGAGAAAATGGGATTTTGTATCTGATCAAATTAAATACTGCTTATGACGAAGCTGCAGGAACATTGTCTATTTCACCAACGAAAACGGTAAAATGGCGTTATTATGGTACGCGAAGCAGCTCGGCATCTTACTGGGTAGGAATGGAAACCAGCCCGGCTATTTATAAAGGGTATATGTTTACGGCCGATAATGGCGGTAATCTGATGTGTCTGGATTTGAATACGCTGCAGTTGGTATGGGTGCAGGATATTTTGGATGATTCTAATTCAACACCAGTACTTTCTATGGAAAATGACCATTTGTATTTATATACAAGTACATCTTTCCATTTGGGATGGAGAAGTTATAACACAGCGACGATTCCGATTTGGAAAATAGATGCGGAAACAGGGGAAATCATTTGGCAGAAAGAATATGAATGCTATACGCAGGAAGGTGTTTCCGGCGGTGTGCAGTCAACGATTGCTTTGGGTCAGAATAATCTGTCAGATTATATTTATGTAACTGTTTCTATGACTGGAAGTTCTTATGGCGGTGTTCTGGCCTGCATCAATAAAAATACGGGCGAAGTTGCCTGGGAACATGAAGCAGCGTATGCGTGGTCTTCTCCGGTATGTGTTTATAACGAAGATGGAACAGGTAAAGTTTTGTATTGCAGTTCTAATGGAAAAATGTATCTGCTGGATGGTCTGACAGGACAGGAACTTAGCCAGACGGTGCTCAGTGAAGGTGTTATCGAAGCTTCACCGGCGGTTTATGAAAATTATGCGGTTGTTGGAACACGAGCTTGTAAGATTTGGGGCGTTGAGTTGCAGTAGATAAATAATTTGTACATAAAAAGAGACTGTCGCACGAACTGATTTTTAGTTGTGCAGCGGTCTCTTTTCTGTTTTGGTGGAAATTTTTGCGACAGCGCATTTTATGAATTTGCGTAGTTCTTAAGGATAATAAACAATATTGGCATCGAGGTTATCCC
The DNA here is from genome assembly GCA_036308845.1 of Ruminococcus sp. Taxonomy (GTDB): domain Bacteria; phylum Bacillota; class Clostridia; order Lachnospirales; family Lachnospiraceae; genus Oliverpabstia. Next base: position 4,327 of record JAXJUX010000067.1, on the reverse strand, counting down.
AGTCGTCCTGACTTACTATGTACTGATTGTCAATGAGGTCAATCTGAATCAAGTGTGTTTTGGTTTCTTTGTATCCGAGATTTGGAAGCTGTTCTTTGACAAGCTGAACGATCAACATTCCGTAGTCATTGGTATAGACCTGATACTCTTCATCGGTCATTTCATAAACAATATCTTCTGTATAGGTATTAAAGAAAGCAATCAATGGTTCGTAGCTGTCGAACTGATTGTTGGCCAGTTCCATAATATCAACAGGTTCTACGGTAACTTTGACTGCGAAATTACCATCGTTTTGTTTGGTGGACGATAAGACTTCGAATTTTGCGTTCCCATAGATTTCTTTGCACAAATCCAGAATTTCCTGTTTTAATTCATCCTCTAAGTCATCGTAAGTTTCGCCATAATCTGGATCAATAATGCCCCAGTAATATGCGAAATACTCTGCTTGCACTTCCATGCCGTCCAGATAAATCTGTTTGGATTCTTCTACGGTAGATCCAGATAATTTCAGATAAGTTTCATTTGTTTTTCCCAGATAAACTTCGTTAAGATTTCCTTCGATAAAGGTAGCAAAGACTGCTTCTGTTGCTTGCTTGCAGCCTGAAAACAGGCACAGGCATAAGAAAAGACAACAAATAGTTACAAGTTTTTTCTTTTTGTTCATTTGGTTTCCCCCTTTGTTTTTTAGATTTCCCTCATGTATACTATATCATATTTTATAGGTGTAAGAAATGCTGATTCTTGATTTGTGTAAATTTTCAGCAGATTGCGTTTGGAAATTGAATCCCGTATGTTTTTGTGTTAAGATGAGGAAGGATATTAAATCACAGGAAGAAGTTTATCTATGGGAAAATTATTTTATATCATGGGAAAAAGTGCTTCTGGAAAGGACACGATTTACCAGAAATTATTGGAACATCCAGCGTTGGATTTTAAACGTTTAGTCATTTATACGACTCGTCCGATTCGTGATGGTGAAAAGGATGGCCAGGAATATTATTTTGTAGATGAAGATGCCTTTCAGCAGATGAAAGCGGAGGGGAAAATCATCGAAGATCGGGAATATTATACCGTGTATGGATTGTGGCGTTATTTTACGGCGGCAAATCTGCAATTGGATAAGTATGATTATCTTGGAATTGGTACGCTGGAATCCTTCGTACAGTTAAAAAAATATTATGGTGAGGAAGCGATTTGTCCATTATATATTGAAGTGGAAGATGGCGAACGCCTCAAACGCGCCATAGCCAGAGAGGAAACACAGGATATTCCCAAATACGAGGAAATGTGTAGGAGATTTTTGGCAGACTGCAAAGATTTTACAGAAGATAAGATAAAAGAAGCTGGAATTGTCCGTCGTTTTCAGAATATTGAATCAAATAGAACCCTACAGGAGATTGAAAATTACTTAGACTCTGTGGTATAATGTACGCATAAGCATGAACGCAATTATCGGCGGAAAACAATCGGCTGCTAGCAGACGAATTGTTTTATGCAGATAATTATGTGAGTGCAACGAACACCGAAACAGCGAAGCTGTTGAGGTAAGCGTTCATGCGCGATAGGAAAGATAATCATGTGCTTGCACATGAATTAGCTTACGCAAATAGCTATGTGAGCATTCATATGCTAAAAAAGGAAATCTAACATATACAGATAGATAAAAATTTACAGGAGGTGGTAGTATGTCAGGTTTTAAAGATATCGTTGGACATCAGGAGATTATTCAACATTTTCAAAATGCGATTCAATTAGGTAAAGTTTCTCATGCATACATTCTCAGTGGGGAAACGGGTGCTGGTAAAAAGCTTCTGGCATCTACATTTGCAAAAACATTACAGTGCGAGCAGAAAGGTATTGACGCTTGTGGCGAGTGCAGTTCCTGTAAGAAAACAGAAAGCCGCAATCATCCGGATATTATTTGGGTAACACATGAAAAACCAAATTCTATCGGTATTGATGAGTTGCGCGCACAGTTGATTGACAATGTGAGTATCAAACCATATTGCAGCTCTTACAAAATCTATATTGTGCCGGATGCAGAAAAATTGACCTTGCAGGCGCAGAATGCTCTTTTGAAGACGATCGAAGAACCGCCTGCATATGCAATTATTATGCTGCTGACGAATAATATTGATGCATTTTTACCAACAATAACATCACGCTGCGTGAAGTTAAATCTGCGTCCGCTGCAGGAAAGTATGGTAAAAGAATATCTGATGGAACAGATGCACTTGCCGGATTATCAGGCAGAATTGAATGCATCTTTTTCACATGGAAATATTGGAAAAGCCAAAGAAATTTCTCAGTCTGAGGAATTTACAGTCATGCAGGAAAGAGCATTGCGTGTCCTTCACAAAGCCAGAGAAATGGAAATTTATGAATTGATTGATGCAATCAAAGAATTGTCTGCAGAAAAAGACAGTATTTATGAATATCTGGATTTGTATATTATGTGGTTCAGAGATGTTTTGTTGTATAAAGCGACAAGAGATATGGATGGGTTGATATTCAAAGACCAGTTGAATTATGTAAAAGAAAGAGCGAGCAAGAGTTCTTATGAAGGGATTGAAACCATGATCAATGCCATCGAAAAAGCAAAAGAACGTCTGCGCTCCAATGTAAATTTTGATTTGACAATGGAATTGCTCTTTATGACAATTAGGGAGAATTAAGAATGGTAAAAATCATTGGAGTCCGTTTTCGAAACGTAGGGAAGATTTATTATTTTAATCCAAAGAGTTTTCAGGTAAATGTGGGAGATCACGTAATCGTGGAAACTGCCAGAGGAGTAGAATATGGTCTGGTCGTTGTGGGTGCGAAGGATGTGGATGAATCCGAAATCGTTCAGCCATTAAAAGATGTGATTCGTGTAGCAACACCAAAGGACGATGCGAAAGCGGAAAGTAACCAGAAAAAAGAAAAAGAAGCATATCAGATTTGCTTGAGCAAGATTCGTGCACACGAACTTGATATGAAGCTGATCGATGTGGAATATACATTTGATAACAATAAAGTGCTGTTTTATTTTACTGCTGATGGAAGAATTGACTTCCGTGAGCTGGTAAAAGATCTGGCAGCAGTATTTAAGACAAGAATTGAACTTCGACAGATTGGGGTTCGTGACGAAACTAAGATTTTAGGTGGTATGGGTATTTGTGGACGTCCGCTTTGCTGCCACACATTTTTATCTGAATTTGCACCGGTTTCTATTAAAATGGCAAAAGAACAGAATTTGTCTCTGAATCCAACCAAAATTTCCGGTGTCTGTGGTCGTTTGATGTGCTGTTTGAAAAATGAACAGGAAACATACGAGTATTTGAACAAAAAATTGCCAAATGTAGGCGATACTGTTACAACTCCGGAGGGAATCAAAGGAGAAGTGCAGAGTGTCAACGTTTTGCGTCAGTTGGTAAAGGTTATTGTTGATATCGATGACGAAAAAGAAATTCGTGAATACAAAACAGACGAATTGAAATTCCGTCCAAGACAGAAAAAGGACAAAATCAAACTGACAAAAGAAGAAATGAGAGAGCTGGAGAAGCTGGAACGGGAAAAATAAAGGATGAATATAGAACTGAAAGAACACGAGCGCCTGGATGATCTGCAAAATGGCTATCATATCATTCAGAATACTGAGAATTTTTGTTTTGGAATGGATGCAGTGCTGTTGGCGGATTTTGCGAAAGTGAAACCGGGAGAAAAAGCATTGGATATGGGAACCGGAACGGGAATTATTCCGATTCTTCTGAAAGCAAAGACAAAGGGAGAACATTTTACCGGTTTGGAAATTCAGGAACAAAGTGCTGAAATGGCGAGACGCAGTGTGAGTTATAATCATCTGGAAGATTCCGTAGAAATCATAACAGGAGATATCAAAGAAGCTGCTGCTATTTTTGGCGGGGCTTCTTTTTCTGTGGTGACATGTAATCCGCCATACATGACAGGCGGACATGGGATTGTGAATCCGCATTTGCCGAAGACGATTGCTCGTCATGAGGTGTTATGTACATTGGAGGATGTGATTTCTCAGGCTGCGAAGGTATTGAAGCAGAAAGGGCGATTTTATATGGTACATCGTCCATTTCGACTGGCGGAAATCATGAGTCTGATGATGAAATATAAGTTGGAACCCAAGCGTATGCGTCTGGTGTATCCGTTTGTGGATAAAGAACCCAATATGGTCTTGATCGAGGGGCTTGCCGGTGGAAATTCCCGGATTACGGTGGAGAAACCTTTGATTGTGTATGAAAAACCTGGCGTTTATACGGATGAGATTTATGAAATATATGGGATGGAAAGGAAGTAACTGCGGTGGAATGATTTC
>JAXJUX010000066.1:0-3965 GCA_036308845.1 Ruminococcus sp. | reverse complement strand
TACAACCGCTACAGTAGAGACACCAACACCGACTCCGACAGAAGATGAGAAGCCGGAAGAGACACTGACGCCAACGCCGACCGTGACTGTAACACCGACTGCAACCCCAACGCCGACGGAAACCGTTGTCAGTGCGGTTGAAATTGAGGATACAGAAAACCAGGATACGCAGAACAATAATACCGGATATACAGCACCATCCGGGAATTCGGGAACATCAAACAATAGCAGTAACAGCAATAGTAATAACAGCAGCAATAACAACAGCGGAAATAGCAGTTCCGGAGATTCCACACTTGTTTTTGCGGATGATTATGTGGACCGAAGTGAATTGACCGATGAACAGGTTGGATATGGAAGCGGTACTGTTCCGGAGGCATCCGGACCGCTTTCACCGGGTGAAGGGAATCAGGCGCTTATTTCGGCATCTGTGTATGTTCGCTCCGGTCCGGGAAGAACCAATGAAATTATAGGCTCACTCCGTGAGGGTGATGTGGTTATTGTTTTGGGAAATGAAAACGGCTGGCTGAAGATCAATTATGGCAATAAGGTCGGTTACTTCTATCAGGAATATGCTGCAAGGAACTGGTAATGGTTCAAAAATAGTCTGACCCCTGTCATTTTTGACAGGGGTCATTTTGTGAATCGGGAGGAAGAGGAGATATGAAGAGACGAATAAGATCATTGTTTGGTTTGGGGCTTCTTTTGACATTGACTATGACAGTGCCTGCTTACGCAGCTGATGATAGGGATAAAAATAAGAATGTATCAGAGGAGATGAGTGAATCCGGCATAGAAATAGAAGAGAATGGACAGGATGCGGTGGAACAGAAAGCTCCTGTTTCATTCAATGTGGGGAAAAAGCAGGAACTGGAAAATGTTTTGCAGATAAATCGTTCGCTGATGGACAGCGGCTGGAAATTATACAATGGAAATCCGGTATATTTTGATTCGGAGGGGCAGATGGTCAATTCAGGAATGAATGGGTGGTTGAATCATCTGGGCTCCAGCTTTTGGATGAAAAACGGTATTCGTCAGATTGGCTGGCAGAAAATAGAGGGAAACTGGTATTATCTGGATCCAAAATCCAATGGGCCGGCAACCGGTTGGTTTACGGTGGACGGTGAGACGTATTATGCGGATCAGAATGGAGTGATGAAAACCGGATGGATGAAATTGACTGGTATGACGATGTATTATGATCCAGAAACCTATGAAGCTGCAACTGGAATGAAAGAGATAAACGGAAAATATTATCTGTTTAATAAAGACGGTGTTCTGTTATCTACAGCAGGAACTCCAATTTACAATGGAAAAAAATACTGGATTCAAAAAAATGGTACACTTGGTTCTGGCTGGTTGTATCTGGGAAATTGGAAAATGTATTTTGATCCGGAAACGATGCAGGCCAAAACAGGAATGGCAGATATCAACGGAAAAAGATATTTGTTTAACAGTGATGGAGTTATGCAGAATTTTGCAGGAACAACAATCATCAATGGAAAGAAATACTGGTTCAGTACAGATGATGCATCCTTAAAAACAGGATGGTTGACACTCGCAGGTATGAAACTGTATTTTGATCCAAAGACTTACGTGGCAGCAACTGGCTGGAAGACTATCGATGGTAAAAAGTATTATTTTGATGAAAACGGAGTTTTAAAAGAGGGATTCATCACAAAAGGCGGATATACATACTATTTAAAATCTGACGGAACCTATGCTACAGGAACTCCTGTTATCAATGGTGAAAAATATGGTTTTGACAGCAAGGGAAGACAGATTTTGGGCTGGTATACGTTAGGAAGCTGGAAGTTCTATTTTGATCCTGACAACGGTGGTGCAGCAGTTACAACATATATTAAACTGGATGATGTTACTTATTATTTTAACAGCGATGGTACATTGGCAAGCGTTAGCAATAATTTCTATATCAATTTAAAGGATCCTGCAAATGGAAAGACATATACATTAGAGTCTCAGTTTGAATCGGATCCGGTTGTTGATGATGAAACACTGTTGGCTGCAGTTACTTATACAGAATCAGGTAATCATGAACTGGCTTGTCAGGTTGCCACTGCATTGGTAATTTTAAACCGCGTGGAAAGCAAGAGTTATCCGGATACTTTGAAATATGTTGTATATCAGAAATCTCAGTTTGAAGTTGCCCGCAGCGGTGCTTTGACGAAGATTTTAAAAGCATATGAAAGTAATGATCAAACACAGTTGAAATGGCTGAAAACAACCGAAGAAGCAGTTGCAATCGCTCTGGAAATCATGGGCGCATATAAAACAGATGGTATTGAACGTACAATTGATGATGTTACTTTACCAAACGGAAAAACAGATTTTGATTATCTTGGATTTATGACACCAGCTGCTTTTGAAAGATGTAATTTGGATCCTGTAGCGACAGAAGCATTCCAGATTGATGATGTTATGTTCTTTACAAAATGGATCACAAAAAGCTGACAGTTAGCAGAAAACAGGGATTGCGCGATATTTTGCGCAATCCTTTTTTCCTTTTCAATATTGCGTTTATATTACAGCAATGTTATAATTACAAAGATAACAACAATTTTTAATTGGAGGAAATTATAATGCGCACGTATTTAGTAACAGGTGGTGCTGGTTTTATTGGTTCTAACTATATTCATTATATGTTCAAAAAATATGATAACGAAATCAGAATCATCAACGTAGATAAATTGACATATGCAGGTAATCTGGAAAACCTGAAAGCAGTAGAAAATAGAGATAATTATACATTTGTAAGAGCTGACATCTGTGACAGCGAAGCAATCAATAAAATTTTCGAAGAAAATGATATTGACCGCGTAGTTCATTTTGCAGCAGAAAGTCATGTTGACAGAAGTATTAAAAATCCAGAAGTTTTCGTTAAAACAAACGTACTGGGAACACTGGTTATGCTGAATGCAGCAAAAGCTGCCTGGGAATTGCCAGACGGAACATTCAAAGAAGGTAAAAAATTCCTTCATGTATCTACTGACGAAGTATATGGTTCTCTGGAAGATGATGGAACATATTTCTATGAAACAACTCCATATGATCCACACAGCCCATATTCTGCAAGTAAAGCATCTTCCGATATGCTGGTAAAATCTTATATGGATACATATAAATTTCCAGCAAACATCACAAACTGCAGCAACAACTATGGTCCATATCAGTTCCCTGAAAAACTGATTCCATTGATCATCAACAATGCATTACAGGGAAAAACACTTCCTGTATATGGAGATGGAAAAAATGTTCGTGACTGGTTATATGTAGAAGACCATGCGAAAGGAATCGATATGGTTCAGGAACAGGGAAGACTGTTTGAAACATACAATATCGGTGGACATAATGAAAAACAAAACATCGAAATTATCCATATCATTCTGGATACATTGCAGGAAATGCTTCCAGAAGGTGATCCAAGAAAAGAACTGGTAAGCGAAAATCTGATCAAGTATGTTGCTGACAGAAAAGGTCATGACAGACGTTATGCAATTGCACCAGACAAGATCAAAGCAGAAGTAGGCTGGTATCCGGAAACATGCTTCGCAGAAGGAATCAAAAAGACAATCAAATGGTTCTTTGAAAATGAAGAATGGATGAAGAACGTTACAAGTGGTGATTACCAGAAATATTATCAGGACATGTATCAGGATAAATAAGAAGATAGAAAGTACAGGAAATACACATTTCCTGTACTTTTTTTTACATTTTCGGCGTTTGCCTTGTTATGCCGTGGAAAAAGTGGTATAGTATATTAGATATATTACGTAAATTGGTATACTATGATTAAAATTGATAAATAGGAGGACTACAAATGAAAGGTATTATTTTAGCGGGAGGTTCAGGAACCAGATTATATCCATTAACAAAGGCTGTATCAAAACAGATTATGCCAGTATATGATAAACCTATGATTTATTATCCATTGTCTACATTAATGC
>JAXJUX010000065.1:0-42039 GCA_036308845.1 Ruminococcus sp. | reverse complement strand
GCAAGACTTTTATTGTGGCAGTTGTCATAATAAAAGTCTTTTTTATTTACTCGCAATTAAGCTACTGGTAAATAAAAATTACAAAAATCTTTCGATTATGACTAATTGCCAGATAACTATTGCGGAGAGGAGTGAATATGTAGATAATAAAGAAAAAAAGAACGGATAAAAAGCAAAGAAATCGAAAGAAAAAAATGTACAGCGAAAGGAGTCTAATATGAAATTTGAGGAAACAAATGTACAACAAAATTGGGACGATATCATTGATATGCCTAAAAAATCCAAGAAAACGAAAAAAATGAAAACACCGGGAATGCCGAAGATGGGGAAAGCAAAGAAATGGGTACCGGCAGTAATCATTGGCTTGTTTGCTATAGTAACAGCTTCCGAATGTTTTTATTCTTTGGAAGAAGATGAATATGCGGTGATTCAGACCTTTGGATACGCGCAAGTGGAAGAAACACCTGGTATCCAATTTAAAATCCCGTATCTTCAGCAGGTTTATAAAGTGAGCAAAGCTTCGAAGCAATTTGCGGTTGGGTATGATTTGGATACCAATGAATCGATTGCAAAAGAATCTTTTATGATTACCAGTGATTATAACTTTGTTAATGTGGATTTTTATTTTGAATATCAGATTACTGACCCGATTAAGTATTTTTATGCATCAGAAGAACCAGAATTGATTGTGAAAAATCTGGCGCAGAGTTACATACGTGACACTGTGGGAAGCCACGAAGTGGACGAAGTTTTGACAACGGGAAAATATGAGATTCAATCAGAAATCAGAGCAAAGCTCCAGGAACGACTGGAAAAAGAAGATATCGGTATTCAGATTACTAATGCAGTGATTCAGGATGCGGAAGTGCCAACAGCGGAAGTGGCGCAGGCATTTAAAAATGTAGAAGATGCAAAACAGGGTATGGAGACTGCAATTAACAATGCAAATGCCGATGCCAATACAAGAATCCCGGCAGCCAACGCAGAAGCAGACAAAATCATCAAAGATGCGCAGGCAGAAAAGGAAGCTTTGATTGCGGAAGCGGAAGGTCAGGTTGCCCGTTTTAATTCTTTATATGAAGAATACATTAAGTTCCCATTAATCACAAAAGAAAGAATGTTTTATGAAACAATGGAAGAAGTATTGCCGGATATGAACATTTACATTACAGATGGAAATACAGAAACCGTACTTCCACTGGAACCTTACGTAGAAATTACCGGAAGCAATGGGGAGGAATCATAATGAAGAAGAAAGTTATTATTATACCAGCGATTCTTATTATTTTTGGGATTTTTTTATCATCCATAGTTGTTACGAAACCGGGAGAATATCGTGTGATCAAACAGTTTGGTAAGATTGTTCGTGTAGAGGAAAATGATGGTTCATCCTATGGATTAAGTTTCAAAATTCCATTTGTACAGTCAGAAACCGTGATCAGTTCCAAGATGATTTTAAGTGATTTGCCAGTCAGCGACGTGATGACATCCGACAAGAAATCTATGATCGCCGATTGCTTTGTATTGTGGAAAATCGAAGAACCGGTGAAATTTATTCAGAAATTGAGCGGTTCTCAGCAAAATGCAGAATCACGTATCAGTTCCAATGTATACAATGCGTTGAAAAATGTGATCAGTAGTTTGACACAGGAAGAAGTGATTTCTGGACGTGATGGAGAATTGGCTGAACTTTTGACAGAAACACTGGGGACAAATCTGGAATCCTATGGTATCAAAGTAGAAAAGATTGAGACAAAGATGTTGGATCTTCCGGATGAAAATAAGGAAGCAGTTTATAATCGTATGATTTCTGAACGAAATAATATTGCTGCTTCCTATACCGCACAGGGAGAACAGAAGGCACAGGAAATTAAGAATGACACCAACGAAAAAGTAACGGTTCTTCTTGCCAAAGCTCAAAAACAGGCGGACACCACGATTGCGGAAGGGGAAGCAGCATATATGAAAATATTGAGTGATGCTTACAACGATGAAAGCAAAGCGGATTTTTACGGATTTGTACGACAGCTGGATGCGGTGAAAGCAACGTTGGGAAGTGGAAACAATACAATTGTGCTGGACAAAGATTCTCCGATTGCGGAATTGTTCTATGACAAACAAGAATAAATGTCTATTTTAAATGTGAGTAGTTGACCGAAAAGCAATTCCCCCGTATAATGGATAACGTTATGGTCGAAAACATTCGAATTGAAGGAGAAAATACAAATGAATAACAATGAAATTTTGGCAACTGTTGGCGGCGTAGAAATCACAAATGCGGATTTGGAAGCATATCTTGCAAACGTTCCACAGGAACAGAGAATGTACGCTGCAAATCCACAGTTTCGTAATCAGTTTCTGGAACAGTTGATTTCCATGTATGCATATGCAAAACTGGCAGAAGACATGAAACTGGATGAAACAGATGAATTCAAAAGAATCATCGCAAACGCAAAACGTGATATTCTGGCACAGCTTGCAGTGAATGAAACATTAAAAGGCATCGATGTTACAGAAGATGAAGTGCATGCATTTTATGTGAACAATCCACAGCATTTCCAGAAAGGTGAAACTGTAAGTGCAAAACACATTCTGGTAAGCGATGAAGCAGAATGTAAAGCAATTCTGGAATCTATCAACAATGGAGAAAAAACATTTGAAGCAGCTGCAAAAGAATCTTCCACATGTCCATCCGGACAGAAAGGCGGAGACCTGGGAGAATTCGGAAAAGGCCAGATGGTAAAAGAATTTGAAGATGCAGCATTTACAGCAGAAATCGGAGCTGTTGTTGGACCAGTACAGACACAGTTTGGATATCACCTGATCAAAGTAGAAGCAAAATCTCAGGCAAATGTAGTTCCTTTTGATGAAGTAAAAGATCAGATTAAGAGAACATTGCTGCAGCAGAAACAGAATCAGGCATATTCCGCAAAATATGCAGAATTAAAAGAAAAATACGTACAGAAATAAGTAGTATTTTTGAATAAGAAGGCAGGAGCACTTTCCTTAGAGGAGTGTGCTTCTGCTTTTTTGTGAATTTCCTATGATATTCCTTGACAGACATATGACTAAAAAGTTATAATAAAACAGTTCACATGGTTTTTAAAACTACATAAAATGGAATTGGAAATAAATAGATGAAATGAAAGGAAATACATATGAGAGTTAAGATTGTCGTAGATTCAGCATCTAACATGCGTTCTTTGGACGGAGTTGCTTTTGCATCCACACCATTGAAAATTATTACAAATGAAAAAGAATACGTAGATGATGAAAATTTGGATGTTGCAGGCATGGTACAGGAGTTAAGTACATATAAAGGAAAATCAGGAACTGCCTGTTCGGGTGTAGGTGAATGGTTGGATGCGTTTGAAGATTATGATGTTGTATTCTGTGTAACGATTATCAGCAGACTCTCTGGAAGTTACAATGCTGCGATGACAGCAAAACAGCAGTACGAAGAAGAAAATCCTGGAAAACGAGTATTTGTTTTAGACTCTTATTCAGCAGGACCGGAAATGAAACTTTTAGCAGAAAAAATAAGAGATCTGGTGCTGGCTGGAAAAGCTTGTGAAACAATCTGGGAAGAAGTACAGGCATACAAAGCAGAACATACTTCTTTGGTATTTTGTCTGGAATCTATGAATAATCTGGCTAACAATGGACGCGTGAATCCGGCTGTTGCGAAAATCGCAAGTCTGATTGGTATTCGCGTGGTTGGTGATGTAAGTGAAGAAGGTTTGCATCCAACGGACAAATGCCGTGGCGAAAAGAAAGCACTTGCTGGTATTTTCAGTAATATGAAACGTCTGGGCTATAAAGGCGGCAGACTTCTGATCGACCACTGTTATAACGAACAGACAGCAGGAAAATTGAGAGATTTGGTAAAATCTGAATTTCCGGATGCAGTGGTTGTGCTTGCTAAGACAGAAGGCCTTTGCAGTTTTTATGCTGAAAAAGGCGGATTGATGATTGGATTTGAAGTGAATTAAGATTCCTTATAAAAAAGTCTTTCCTTGTAGAAATACGATATAATTTTATGAAATTTTCATGAGTTTTTCCTTATTTCCTGTTTTAAAAAGATGCGTAAAATGTTATTATAGAAATAATACAATCGTATCTAGGCCTAAAAGGAGTAAGGAAAGACATGAAAAAAATTGGGATAATTACAGATAGCTGCGGTGGAATTTCGGAAGCAGAAGCGAAGCAATATGGAGTTCGGATTTTGCCTATGCAGTTTTCTTTTGGTGAAGAAAATTACTACGAAGGTGTTTCTATAACAAGAGAAGAATTTTTTGAAAAAATGAATGCAGGTGAGACGGTAGCTACTTCACAGCCTTCACCAGAGGCTGTTATGAATCTGTGGACAGAAGCATTACAGGAATATGATGAGATTCTTCATATGCCACTGAGCAGTGGATTGAGCGGTTCCTGCAATACAGCAAGCATGCTGGCTCAGGAAGAAGAATTTGAAGGTAAAGTTTTTGTTGTGGACAATGGACGTATTTCCACACCAATGCATCGTTCGATTATTGATGCGCTGGAATTGATCGAAGAAGGTTACAGTGCAGCGCAGATTAAAGAAATAATCGAAGATGCCCGTGATAATATGTCTATTTATATTGCAGTGGAAACACTGGAATTTTTGAAAAAAGGTGGACGAGTTACACCAGCAGCAGCGGCAATTGGAAGTTTGTTGAATATCAAACCTATTTTGAGTCTGCATGTGGGTGTACTGGATAGTTACAAAAAATGCCGTGGAATGAAAAAAGCCAAAAAAGAAATGCTGGAAGCCATGAAGCATGATCTGGAAACCAGATTTCATGAGTATTACGAAAAAGGCGAAGTATATTTGATGGCTGCCTCCAGTGCGGATGCTGAGACGACACAACAATGGGTAGAAGAAATCGAAGCCTATTTCCCTGGCATGAAGGTTCTTTGTGATGATTTATCCTTGGTAATAGCTTGCCATACTGGACAGGGAGCATTGGGTATTGGATGTTCCTGTAAACCGGATAGAAAATAAAAACGGAGGGATACTGACGTGTTAAGAATTGTAATGATGGTACTGCGAAATATTTTCATCGTACCATGGGCATATTGGAAATTGGCACATTATGCGAAACATACGGATGAATATTCTATGGAAGAAAAATATAGACATATTCAATATATATTAAAACGTGCTGTAAAAACAGGTAATATTGACCTGAAAATAACAGGAACAGAAAACATTCCGGAAGATGGAAGTTTCTTGCTTTATTCCAATCATCAGGGATTGTTTGATGTATTGGCGATTGCAGCGACCTGTGACCGTCCGATTGGAGCTGTTTTAAAACAGGAATTATACAAAGTTGCATTTCTTCGTTATATTGGGGAATGTACATATTCTTTCCCGATGGATCGTGAAGATATCAAACAGTCTTTGCAGGTTATTTTAGGGGTATCAAAAGCTCTGAAAGAAGGAAGAAGTTATTTGATCTTCCCAGAAGGAACCAGAAGCAAAAAAGGAAATGAAATGCTGGATTTTCATGCAGGAAGTTTCAAATGCGCTTTAAAAGCCAAATGTCCGATTGTACCAATCGCGTTGCTGGATTGTTTTAAGGTGCTTGACCAGAAGGGAACAAAACCTGTGCATGTACAGATTCATTATCTGAAACCAATTCCATACGAAGAATATGAAGGAATGAAAACAGTAGAATTGGCTGCTTTGGTGAAATCAAGAATTCAGGAAGCAATCGATGCAAATAGAGTAGAATAAGTAAAGTGCGGTGGGATGCCACTGCACTTTTTCTGTGTAATAGGAAATTGCGAAAATTTCCTATTACACAAAAACCTTTTGGGGGGTCGCACTGAGGCGGAATGGAAGATGTTGCTATCGCAACTCGCCTCAGGCGGAGAATCTCGCTATGCGAGATTCTTTCTTGTATTATGCAAGGAAATGAGTGGTTAACAAAAGTAATCGTTCACAAAATTGTAACAAATCGCAAATAAAACACAAACAATACTCTGCTAAACTCAACGAAATTATGGGAGGGATTGTATATGATTAATATTTTGGTAGTAGAAGATGATGCAAAATTAAACAAAGCAGTCTGCACATATTTAAATGATTGCGGTTTTCAGGCAAAAGGATGTCTGAATGCCAACGAAGCATATGACGAAATGTATAACAATCTGTATGAATTGATTGTATCTGATATTATGATGCCGGGAATCGATGGATTTGAATTTACAAAGGCTGTGCGAAATGTAAATAAAACGATTCCTATTTTGTTTATGTCTGCACGGGATGATTTGTCTTCCAAACAAAAGGGATTCCGTCTGGGAATTGACGATTATATGGTAAAGCCGATTGATCTGGCGGAATTGGAACTTCGCGTCAGAGCGCTTCTTCGCAGAGCAAATATTGAAGTAGAAAGAAAAATATCCGTTGGAAATCTGGTACTGGATGCGGATGCCATGAGTGCAGAAATCGATGGTGAGGAAGTCAGTCTTACGACAAGAGAATTCAATATTATTTATAAATTATTGTCTTATCCAAAGAAAACATTTTCCAGAGCGCAATTGATGGATGAATTTTGGGGAGTGGAAAGCGAGACAAGCCTTCGTGCGGTGGATGTGTATGTGACTAAATTGCGTGATAAATTGTCTGATTGTGACGGATTTAAAATTGTTACCGTAAGAGGATTGGGATATAAGGTGGTGCTGCAATGAAAGAAGAAAAAAGCCTTTTTCCCGCGTCATTGTTTTTTGTCTATTTTGGCGTTTTGTTGTTGATGTCGGGAGTTCATACGGGATTGATTGTGTTGATGAACCGATTTTATCTAAATGAAATCATACAAAGTATTATTCCTATGATTTATTGGGGAATGGTAGCGTTGGGACTTACATTATTTACAAGAAAAAGAGTGCGACAGACTTTTGAAGTTCCCATGTGGAATCTGGCAGATGCCACCAAAAAAGTAGCCAATGGTGATTTTTCTGTCTATATGCCGACGTTTCATACTTCGGATCAACTGGATTATCTGGATCATATGATTCTGGATTTTAATAAAATGGTAGAAGAATTGGGGAGCATTGAGACGTTGAAAACGGATTTTGTGTCAAATGTATCTCATGAGATGAAAACACCAATTGCGGTGATCAAAAATTATGCAGAATTGATGAAATCAGAATCTCTCGCAGAAGAACAGAGACAGGAATATGCGGAAATCATTGAGCATGCTTCTGTAAAATTGTCGAATCTGATCAGTAATATTTTGAAATTGAATAAATTGGAAAATCAAAGCATCATTCCGGAAATGGAAGGATATGACGTTTGCAGACAGTTGTGTGACTGTATGATTCAATTAGAAGAAATCTGGGAAGAAAAAGATATCGAAATTGATATGCAGATGGAAGATCGGGCATTTGTGTATGCGGATGAAAATTTGCTGGAATTGGTATGGAATAATTTATTTTCCAATGCAATGAAATTTACGGAGCAAGGTGGAACCGTTTCGATTCACCAGGAGACGGAACAAGATTTTATTAAAATAGCAGTTTCTGATACCGGATGCGGGATGAGCGAAAACAGCAGGAAGCATATATTTGATAAGTTTTATCAAGGGGACACTTCCCATGCAAAGGAAGGAAATGGTCTGGGACTGGCGCTTGTCAAACGAGTGTTGGAATTGATGAATGGTGAAATTCAA
The DNA here is from genome assembly GCA_036308845.1 of Ruminococcus sp. GTDB lineage: Bacteria > Bacillota > Clostridia > Lachnospirales > Lachnospiraceae > Oliverpabstia. The sequence continues at coordinate 34,342 of JAXJUX010000065.1, read as the reverse complement.
GTCGATAGTGAATTGGGCAAAGGCAGTACTTTCACGGTGCGTTTGCCGATTGCTTCTATGAAAGAAAAAAATCAGAGGGAATCATGATGGAACAGGAAAAGAAAAAACAGTTTATGGCGTATGATTATAAGGAAGTGGTTACAAATCGAGAACAGGTCTCTTTCTTACTGGACGGGTATGAGTGCTTTGGATGGGAACAGGATGAAAATTATGCGGGTTTGATCGATGTAAATCCATATATACCAAAAATGACAATACGACTTAAGCGAAATCGAAAAATTCTCAACAAAATGGAACTTACCAGACTGCAAAGAAATTTTGAGGCCTGCGTGAAAGAAATTGAGATGTTGGAACAGTCAAAAACTTCAAAGGGGACTATGTATTCTTTGATGATTGGGCTGATAGGAACTGCATTTATGGCAGGTTCGGTATTTGCGGTGACGGCGCAGCCACCAATGATTTTTTTGAGTATTGTATGTGCAATACCGGCATTTATTGGTTGGATATTGCCATATTTTGTGTATAAAAAAATGGTAAAAAAAGAAACAGAGAGACTTACTGTTCTTATTGAAAAAAAATACGATGAAATCTACGAGATTTGCGAAAAAGGAAATAAGCTGTTATACTAAGGTATAGGCTTGTTTGTAATTCGGAGGGGGACGTACGCAGATAATTGCTGTACTCTCCTCGCGAAACAAATTGCGCCTCAAAATTTTGTGTATTATTACATATATTAGGAAAAAGAGGTGGAGTTCATGGCGGATATGCTTGATTATTTGAAATGGCGGGGAGAGATTTTATTTTCTCAGCTTCCACTGAATTCGGTAGATGCGTTGATTTTTTCTACACTCGCATATGTAAAATATGATGGAATTGTGCCAGAGGAAGTTTGTCGTTGGATTACGTTGGAAGATGCTGCAAGAAATGTTTTGGATTTACCGGATTTGGATAAAAGAATTCGTGTAAAGCGGGATATAGAATTGTTGGAAGCTGTTTTGGAAGCACCGAGATTTCACAGGATTGGCTTGTCTTTTTATCAGAACGTATTGATTCCGGAAGAAGAAACGCAGTTTAGCGCGGTGACATTTTTTCTGGAAGACGGCAGTGCATTTTTGGCATTTCGGGGAACGGATTATTCGCTGACCGGTTGGAAAGAAGATTTCAATATGAGTTTTCAGGAGAGCGTTCCGGCGCAGCGGTTGGCAGTAAAGTATTTACAGGATTTTTGCGAGGTCAGTTCGATGCCTTTGCGCTTGGGCGGACATTCGAAGGGCGGCAATCTGGCAGTATATGCGGCTGCTAAATGCGATACGGCGATTCAGGAACGGATTATAGAAGTGTACAATGAAGATGGTCCGGGATTTATGAGCCATTTGATTGACAGTGTCGGCTATCAAAATGTGATGCCGAAAATTCGTACGTACATCCCGCAGTCTTCCGTGGTCGGAATGCTTTTGGAACATGAAGAACCGTATATCGTTATAAAAAGTAAGCAAATTGGTGTCTTGCAGCATGACCCATATTCGTGGGAAGTAATGGGCAAGGATTTTATTTATGTGGAAGAAGTATCTGAGGAATCCAAGTTTTTAGATAAAACGATTAAGGCATGGATGATGCAGTTGTCGGCAGAAGAAAGAAACAAACTGGTAGATACGGTGTTTGAATTGTTGGCAACCGGAGATGCGGAAACCACGAAAGAAATGATTCGTCCAAGAAATCTGGTTGCATATGTGAAAACACTGAAAAATGATGATGAGCTGCGCCGTTTTCTTGCAGGCGAATTGACAAAATTGATTCGCACGGCGAGAAAGCAAAATCAGGTGGAGAAACAGAATCTGATAGAAAAGCAGGAAGATGAATTGTTATAAAAAGACTTAGAGTTGAAACTATTGAAACACATATTTTGATCATTTTTGGGTATGTGTGATTTACTCTAAAACCGCCTGGGTCTATGCACCACTTTCCTTGCATAGACCCAGCATATCCATAAAAATCTTTTGATCCAATAACTCTCGTGGTTCAATACTATATTTCCCAAGTCTTTCGTGTTGTTATAAATAATTAGTTCTTATCATCCCAATACAGGGAATCAGAATCAATAACTTTAGAAGTAAATGCTATATCATCGTGCTTCTTGTAGTGAACGGTTGCTTTCAATGCGTAACCAGCTCCAAGATACAAAAGCGGAATGTTGGCAAATACAATCAGGATATTTCCAAGGTCAGAAATAGCCCACAGATTTCCAAGATCCATTCCTGTCAGAGAGCAAAGAATTCCAAAACCAGAGATTGCAATTCCCAAAATACGAATGGCGTTAATAAAACTTTTCTTGGTGCTGATGCGGTTGGCAGCGATTTCAGAAAAACTGATCATACCAACCAGACAAGTAAAGGCAAACAGGCAGAAGCAGAATGTGATAATAAATGCAATCGCTGGCTGCAGGGCATTTATTGGAGTTAGGGCCTGTGCAGAGGCCAGGAATTTTGGCAATCGATCCATTTCCATCCATGCAGCGGCGTCTGCACCAGTCCACAAATGAGCCATAACTACAACAAATCCTGTTAACGTACAGATAACAATGGTATCCAGAAATACACCGATGGACTGTACAATACCTTGTTCGCAAGGATGTTTTGCGCTTGCGGCAGCAGCGGCCATAGTGATAGTTCCTTGTCCTGCTTCATTGGACATCAAACCTCGTTTTACGCCCTGTGCAAGAACAGTACCGAAAGCTCCTCCAAAGATTGCTTCTGGTGAGAAAGCACCGGCAAACACCGATTTGAAAAAGTAAGGAATCGTATCCAAATTAAAAAGGATAAGAAGAAGTACTACGAAAATATAAGCTACCGCCATTACAGGCACCATTTTGTCAGTTACTTTTGTTACCTTTTTGATTCCGCCAAATGCAATATAAGCAGTAAAAGCAAGCATAAGTACAGCAACAACATAATAAAATGGGGAGTTTGTATCCAATGTTGTTCCAGTAAGGATATCTGCCATCTGACCAATAGAAGATACGACATTGAAACCTTGTGCGGGCAGGCAGCACATTGCATAGATGATATACATAACAGACAAAACAACGCCGGCAATTACATGATTGCCAAGCAGACGTTTTCCGTAAAATGGCAGTCCACCTACAAATTCATCATTTTTCTTTTCTTTAAAAATCTGAGCCAATACAGCTTCTATGTAAGCTGTCGCCATTCCGAAAAATGCGGAAACCCACATCCAGAATAACGCTCCAGGCCCGCCTACTGCGATAGCACCTGTTACACCAAGAATATTTCCTGGTCCGACGCGCATAGCAGAACTTAAAAAGAAAGCTGCCAAAGATGAAATTCCAGTTTCTTCGGATTTCTTTTGTGCCAAAATCTGAATACCCTTCTTGAAATAAGTCACCTGCATAAATCCTGTTTTAAATGAAAAAAAGATACCAGAACCTACCAGTAAAATGATAGCCAGTGAAAAATTTCCTATGATTGGAATGTTGGCATACCAGGAAAGATTGGTTGGGAAGTCCCAGAAAAAGTCTGATACTGGTGTTACAAAGGCAAAAAAGTTATTGATTGCTTGGATAAGTTGTTCCATGATTTCCTCCTTGAATTGTTATGTCTGTATTTTACGCGAAAGAAACAGCAGATAATATTGAAAAAGTGCCATAAATATTGCAAATAATGCTCAAATTTGATAGCCTTGGTAGTAAGAAAGGATGGAAATGGGATGGAACAGAAGCAATACGAAGAAAAAGGATATTTGCATGAGGATTTTAAACTGTTTTATCTGGAAGAAATGGTTTCCAGGGAAATTGAGTATCATTATCATAATTTTGACAAAATTCTCGTGTTTTTCAAAGGAAATATAGAATATACGATTGAAGGAAAATCTTATATCTTAGTGCCGGAGGATATTGTGCTTGTGCCCCGTGGTGATTCTCATAAGGTGCATTTATCCTCTTATAGTAAAAATGATATTGGATATACGCGCATGGTAATTTATCTTTCGCCGGAATATTTGTCCGGCTTGCGTGAGGAAGGACAGTGTCTCAGGGATTGTTTTGTGCGTGTGGGAAAACGCCATTCGCATGTGGTTCGACTCCATGAAAAGGGAGAAAATCAATTATGGAATTTGATTGGAAGCCTGAAAACTTCTGTGGAAAATGGTGTTTCAGATGGTTTTCAGAAACTATATCAGAGAACCTTGTTGCTGCAGTTTTTGATTATTTTAAATCGGAAAATGCAGCATGATGGGATTCATTATGTAGATACCAGCCGATGCAATCAGAAGATTGTGGAAATTATTCATTATATCAATGGTCATTTGACGGATGACATGGATATTGACAGTTTGTCCGAGTATTTTTTTATTTCCAAGTATTATATGATGCGGAAATTTAAAGAAGAAACGGGATATACCATTGGAAATTATATTAATCAGAAAAGACTTCTGTTGGCCAGAGAAATGCTGAAACAGGGGTATCCGGTGACGGAGACGTATCTGGATGTGGGGTTTAAGGAGTATTCTACCTTTTCGAGGGCGTATAAGCAGATGTTTGAGGAGATTCCGTCAAAAATGAAAAAATAATTTATATATTTTTGAAACCAAAACGTTTTTTTGACGAGTTATATAGTAGAAGGTTGGAAAAGAAGGGGGAATCTTATGTTAGATGAAGCAATTATTGCCTTGTTTTGGAAGCGGGATGAAAGAGCAATACGGGAAACCGATCAAAAATATGGACGTTATTTGACGAAAATTGCATATAATGTGCTGGCGGATCTGGAGGACAGCAAGGAAAGTGTCAATGATACGTATTTGCATGCGTGGAATTCCATGCCTCCGCAAAAGCCGAATATGCTGTCTACATATCTTGCTAAGATTACACGAAGAGTTTCGATAGATATTTTTAGAAAGAGAAATCGAAAAAAACGGCAGGCATCCCAATATATAGTTTCGCTTGCAGAACTGGCGGATTGTGTATCGGAAGGAAATACGACGGAAGACACTGTGGATGCGCAGTTGTTGGGTGTTGCAATCAATGAATTTTTAAAGACGTTGTCGGACGATGCAAGAAATACATTTGTGGGACGATATTATTTTATGGATTCGATTGCCGAGGTGGCTGCGTATTGTGGGATGAGCCAGGCAAAAGTGAAAAGTATGCTGTATCGAACCCGTTGTGCGTTGAAGACACATTTGGAAATGGAGGGATTTGATGTATGAAAAAAGAAACGATTCATGATGCGTTAAATTTCTTAGATGATGAGATGATTGAAGCTGTGGATGTTTTGCGAAAAAATAAAAAGCAGCGGAAAGTAAACTGGAAAATGTGGGGAAGTCTGGCAGCAGGTATTTGTTTGTTGGTGGGAATCACAATTTTTGCAAAATATGGATTGTTTGGTATTCAAAATGAGACAGGTGGAGCAATGTCTGATTCCGCAGCAGAAAGCAGTGAAGGTGTCGAGATGGCAGCCGATCCGGTTTCGGAAGGAAAGGAAGCAGAGGAATCCGCGACAGAAGACTCCGCAGCAAAGGAAGCGATTTCAGAGAATGATGCGGAAGTTGGGAAGGCGTCTGGTGAGGAGTCTGCAACAGAAGAATCTTCCGGAAGTGTAAGTTCTGGACAAATGCAGGGAAGCAAGCAGGACGGTGTCACGATTCCTGCGATGGAAGTAGATTTATGTAAAAATGTTTCTTCGGATATGGCAGCGTTTTTTATTTACACAGGACGTATTTACGTGCAGGATGAATGGATTTATGACCATCCGGAATTGGTAGGCGAGTATCTGGGAACGGCGACAGGCAAGATTGATGAGTGGACGAAACAGGATGGCTATGTGGAATTGGCAGGCAGTATTGAAGGGGATTTTTATACTGTGAATGGATATGATCCGGCATTTATGCTCTGCATGAAGGAAGAAGATGGAGCTGTGACAACATTTATCAACGATAATGGAATTACCTTGTATACAGGTGCGGATTTGTTTGAGGACAGGCTTAAGTTGGAAGGAAATTATGATGTTGTCTTGTGGCAAGACAAGGAAGCATTCTGGTATTCAGAAGAAGCAACACAGGTACGGACGGAGGATTTGGATTTTATCAAGCGTTTCATAGAGGAAATTAATCAGGCAGAATTTGTGTATGCGGATGAACATGCAGTAGATCAATTATTTGATGAAGAAACACAGGTATATCATTTGATATTTGAGATGAAGAATGGGATGACTGTGGATTTGGAAATTTGTGAAGATGGAACGGTATTCTATAGGCGTATGAGTGAGGTATGCGTGAAAATCGATGCTTCGTGGTATGTGAAATTGGTGGATGTGTTGATGTCATAAAGAGCGGATATAGGTCAAGAATGATAAAAATGTGTGTAGCAGAGCGTTTACTGGGTCTGGGCAGAAGAAAACAGTAGAGAAAACCCTGTGAATCCTCGAATGAGATGTTAGAAGATGTCTGGCGGGTCTATACAGAAAAAAGAGATGTTGGGGTCAAAAGGTCTGTGAATAATGAATTGTGTTAATTGTTTCTGTTCTACGTACAATTAGCAACTAAATATTTATTATTATTACAGTGTTTTTATAACTTTATAAAGAATTATTCTGTACAATTCACAAACAATTAACACAATTCAATTGCGAAATACCTTTTGACCCCAACATCGAAAAAATTTATACAGACCCTCAGGAGGGAGGAATAGAGCATGAGAAGAATAAGTATGATGAAAAATTCGAAGAAGTATAGTTTGTTAATGGCATTGTTGGCAATTATATGTTTCATGGCTGGCTGCAGTCAGAACAAAACAGAGAATCTGCTGAGCCAATCGCAGTCTGCCGCAAAGCCAACAGTGATAGAATTGGATACATATAATGCAGAAGTAACAGATTTTGGCGTGCGTCTGTTTCAGGAAAGTTTTGAGCAAGAAAATACATTGATTTCTCCTCTCTCTGTGATGTCTGCTCTTACGATGACGGCAAATGGGGCAGATAACGAAACTTTGGAACAGATGGAAGCTGTTTTTGGGCTTCCTGTAGAGGATTTAAATAATTATTTATATACATACGCGAACAACTTGCCGCAGAAAAAAACATATCAAATGAAACTGGCAAATTCAATTTGGTTTACCGATGAGGAAGGTTTTGAAGTGAATCAGGAATTTCTGGAGACAAATGGAGCATTTTATGATGCTCAATTTTATCAGGCAACATTTGATAAAAGTACAAAAAATGAGATCAATGATTGGGTGAAAGATAAAACAGATGGAATGATTCCTACTATATTGGATAAAATTCCGGAAGACGCCGTAATGTATCTGATCAATGCACTTGCTTTTGAAGCGGAATGGGAAGATATTTATGATGAGTATCAGGTAAGAGACCGCATTTTCACTTTAGAAAATGGAACGGAAAAAGAAATCGAGCTGATGTATTCCGATGAAAATAGGTACCTGGAAGATGAATATGAGACAGGATTTATAAAAAATTATATGGATGGAAAATATGCGTTTGCGGCGTTACTTCCGAAGGATGATATTTCTGTGCAAGAATATGTTGATTCACTTACAGGGGAACATTTGCAAGAATTACTTTCTAATGCACAGGAAGTACAGGTAAGTGCGGCCATTCCTAAATTTGAAATGGAATATGATATCGAAATGAGTGATATTTTAGTACAAATGGGAATGGGAGATGCATTTGATGCGGAGTTGGCGGATTTTTCACGGTTAGGTCAGTCAGATGTGGGAAATATTTTTATCAATCGGGTGCTTCATAAAACCTATATCGAAGTTGCAGAACAGGGAACGAAGGCTGGAGCGGCGACGGTTGTGGAAATGTCAGCAAAAGAAGGTGCGGCACCGGTAGAGGAAATCAAAGAGGTGCATTTGGACCGGCCATTTGTGTATATGCTTATCGATTGTGAAAATCACATGCCATTTTTGATAGGAGCAGTGATGGATATTGGTGTATGATGGGGGAGGTGACGATGGATGAAAAAGAAGATATGGGTTGTAGTTTGGCTAGCCATAGTGATCTTATTTGTTAAAGGAATCGTGGATTTGTGTAATGAGGAAGAATATAGTTGGACGGTGGGGCGCTGTCTGGTTTCAGAAAATGGTAATTATCTGATTGTATATGGAGATGATGTAAGTAATGTGATTGTTCTCAGTAATGAAACGGGGAAGGAAGATGCATTTGCCACATGGAAAACGGGAGATAAAATTTCAGTAAAAATTAATGGCATTATGGAGACTTACCCAGCGCAGGCAATAGTTTTGGATTGTAAGAATTTTGGAGAGAATAATGTAGAGGAAATTCCACAGGATGTGATAGACAAACTGACAGAAATGGGATGGGTGTTTCCGGGAGTTGAACAAAAACAAGAATTAATCGATGCATTCGTTGAATACGAAAGCAAAATTACAGCACAGGAATCGGGGATTCCAGTTGTATATTATTGTCCAGAGGGACAAATGCGAATACGCCTTCCGGAAGATTGGGAATATATGAAAACAGAGTATAGCTCAGAATCATATCATTTTGGAATCAGCTTCTGGCCGAAAGGTGAAAAGGAAGGAAAACTTAGCCTTTACTGTTATACAAGTGGATTTGGTGTTTGCGGAACAGGATTGGAGGAAAAGGAGATTACTGTTGCGGGTATGAATGCTGTGCAAGGTACTTATGACAATCATAAAGTATGGGATTTTATCAGTTTTAGAGATTCTTATGAAAACTATGCTATATTGAATGATGGGGCAGATGCATGGTGGGATAGCTATAGAGATGAGGCTATGGAAATTTTGGAAACAATAGAATTTGGGTATTAATAGGAATAAACAGGAGAACACATAAATGAACCGAACAATAGAATTCAAATCCTTGCAGGATACAATACACGTAAAAAAAGATAATGGAACCGAAGTGAACTATTACATTTTTCAGGAATATGAAATCCATCTAAATAAAATAGCGCCTCACAGTATTCAGGAATGGCATTATCATACAAAAATTGAAGAAACCATATTGATTACAAAAGGTGTATTGAACTGCAGGTATCTGGTAAATGGAGAAGAATGCCATCAGTTGTTAAAGGCTGGAGATATGGTAAGGGTAAAGGACAGCATACATACGTTTTCCAATGATACCGAGGAAGATGTTGAGTTTGTAGTTTTTCGTTTTGTGCCAACTGGAGAAGATAAAAGAGAATTAATAAAGAATGATAAATGCGTAGTGGAAAACAGAGAAACTTTACAAAAATAAGTGTATGCGATATAATATTGACATATGTTTGCAGATAAAAATAGCTGCTCTCAGGCAGCGAAGTTGCGTTTTTGGAGGCACCATGTCCGTTAATAACGGACATGGTATAATGCAATAAAAAGTCTAATATATTGCACTGTTGCAATATAATAATACAATATGTGCGATATAATGTCAATAGGAGGATGCACTGTTTGGATACAATGAATAAGATTATCGCCAGAAATATTAAGCGTCTGAGAGAGGATCTTAAGTTGAGTATGGATGAACTTGCCAGAGTCAGCGGGGTTAGTAAAAGTATGTTGGCGCAGATTGAACGCGGGGAGGGAAATCCTACCATATCAACCTTATGGAAAATCTCAAATGGAATGAATGTACCCTTTGATGCATTGACACTTCGCCCGAAAAAGAAGTATGAGGTTGTGAAGATTTCAGAGATTGAGCCTTTGTTGGAAGATGAAGGCCGCATGAAAAACTATTCCATTTTTCCAGATGATGAAAATCGCAAATTTGCCATGTATTATGTGGAAGTTGAGAAAGAAAGTAATTGGGAATCTGAACCCCATTTGAAAGGAACAACGGAATTTGTTACCGTATTTCAGGGAGAGATAGAAATTTGTGTAGATGGGCATAGATTTATCCTTGGAAAAGGTGAAAGCATGCGTTTCCGTGCAGATACGAAACACACATATCGGAATTTGGGAAATGAAAAGGTAGTGTGCCATATGGTTTTGTTTCACACGTAAATTGTGGAATAGAGAATATAAAATAGAAAAACAGAATATGACAAATGCAGGAATGTGTTTGAAAGATAAGCTCATTTGGAAGCAACTGGGGGAATCCCGTTATGTTATTTCCAAATGAGCTTTTTGTTTTTGAATAGGGGATTGAGGAAAAATTATCCAATTACCTATTGACATAGTGGGTAAATAGGTATATATTCATACCAACATATAGAAATGGTAGGTAAAACATATGACGTACTATTTTGAATTTTTGGTAAGACACAACTTTCGATTTGGACGAATGTGCACAATTTTTTGAGCTTCAAAGAACTTGCATAAACCAATCGGAAGGAGAATAACAGTATGAATAATAAAAAATTGAGATTTGAAACACTTCAGCTTCACGTAGGTCAGGAAACAGCGGATGCAGCGACAGGTGCGAGAGCCGTTCCTATTTATCAGACGACATCGTATGTGTTTGAAAATTCAGCACATGCGGCGGCAAGATTTGGTCTGGAGGATGCGGGAAATATTTATGGAAGATTGACGAATTCGACACAGGAAGTGTTGGAAAAAAGAATCGCTGCTTTGGAAGGCGGAGTTGCGGCATTGGCGCTGGCATCGGGTGCGGCGGCTATCACGTATACCATTCAGGCATTGGCACAGAATGGAGATCATATTGTAGCGCAGAAGACGATTTACGGAGGCAGTTATAATCTATTGGCACATACACTTCCGCAATATGGAATTTCTACAACATTTGTAAATGCCCATGATTTGGACGAAATAGAACATGCCATTTTGCCGAATACAAAAGCCATTTATCTGGAAACACTGGGAAATCCGAATGCAGATATTCCGGATATTGATGCAATTGCTGTGATTGCACATAAGTATGGATTGCCATTGGTGATTGACAATACATTTGGAACGCCATATTTAATTCGTCCGATTGAACATGGAGCTGATATTGTAGTACACTCTGCTACGAAGTTTATCGGTGGACATGGAACGACTTTGGGAGGCATCATTGTGGATTCCGGTAACTTTGACTGGAAGGCAAGTGGAAAATATCCAGCGATTTCGGAGCCAAATCCAAGTTATCATGGCGTCTCTTTTGTGGATGCGGCAGGAGCAGCCGCTTTTGTGACCTATATCCGGGCAATTTTGCTTCGCGATACGGGTGCGACGATATCCCCATTCAATGCATTTTTATTGCTGCAGGGTGTGGAAACCTTGTCCCTCAGACTGGAACGTCATGTGGAAAACACAAAGAAGGTGGTCTCATTTTTAGAAAATCATCCATTGGTGGAACATGTGAATCATCCGTCCCTTTTGGAACATCCAGACCATGCATTGTATGAAAAATATTTCCCGAACGGCGGAGCGACTATTTTTACCTTTGAAATCAAGGGAGGCAGAGAAGAAGCATTTCAATTTATTGATCATCTGGAAATATTCTCACTGCTTGCCAATGTTGCAGACGTAAAGAGTCTGGTGATCCACCCAGCGACAACGACCCATGCACAGTTGAATGAAAAAGAATTGGAAGAACAGGGAATTAAGCAAAATACCATTCGTGTATCAATTGGTACAGAACATATTGATGATATTATCGATGATTTGAAAAAAGGTTTTGCAGCAGTGGAGGGTATAGGATGATGAAAATTTATAAAACAGCAGATCAATTGATTGGAAAAACCCCTTTATTGGAGCTGACACATATAGAAAAAGAATGGAATTTACATGCAAATATATTGGCAAAACTGGAATATTTCAATCCGGCAGGTTCAGTGAAAGATCGGGTAGCGAAAGCGATGATTGAGGAAGCAGAAAAAGAAGGAAAATTGAAAGCGGGTTCGGTGATTATCGAACCCACCTCTGGAAATACTGGTATTGGCATTGCTTCTGTTGGAACTGCCAAAGGATATCGTGTCATCATTGTCATGCCGGAAACCATGTCTGTGGAACGTCGCAAACTGATCAAAGCATATGGCGCGGAATTGGTATTGACGGAGGGCGCGAAAGGCATGAAGGGTGCGATTGCGAAAGTGAAAGAATTAGAAGCGGATATACCAAATAGTTTTATTCCAGGACAATTTACAAATCCAGAAAATCCGAAGGTACATTTTCGGACAACAGGGTCGGAGATTTATGAAGATACGGATGGGAAGGTAGATATTCTCGTTGCCGGTGTGGGAACCGGCGGTACGATTACGGGTACAGGAACTTATTTGAAATCCAGGAATCCAGATATCAAGGTAGTTGCTGTAGAACCAGCTTCCTCACCGGTTTTGTCGCAGGGAATTTCCGGAGCACATAAGATTCAGGGAATTGGTGCGGGATTTGTTCCTGATATATTGAATATCTCAATTTACGATGAAATTATTACGGTAGAAAATGAAGATGCTTTTGCAATGGGAAAGATAATAGGCAAGAAAGAAGGAATTTTGGTGGGAATTTCCTCTGGAGCAGCTCTTTATGCAGCAGTACAGTTGGCAAAAAGAGAAGAAAACAAAGGAAAAAATATTGTGGTAATCTTTCCGGATTCAGGGGATCGGTATTTATCCACTGCTTTGTTTGAAGAATAAGCATTTCTATGATATTATAATTCTATATGAATTTGAAATAATGGAGTGCGTGATATGATGATTTCAACAAAAGGGCGTTACGCATTGCGGGTGATGATTGATCTTGCCCAACAGCAGAAAACGGAATTTATTCCGTTAAAAGAGGTTGCAAAACGTCAGAATATTTCTCAAAAATATTTGGAAAGCATTATGACAATGCTGTCAAAAAATAATTTTATTGAGGCGGTACACGGAAAAGGCGGTGGTTATCGCCTGAATCGTAAGCCGGAAGCGTATAGAGTCGGAGATATTCTTCGGTTGACGGAAGGTTCTCTTGCGCCGGTATCTTGCCTGGAATGTGGAGCGAAGCCTTGTGAACGTGTATCCGAATGCAATACATTGCCAATGTGGCAGAAATTAGATGCGATTGTAAATGAGTATCTGGATAGTGTTACGATTGCGGATCTGGTGAATAAAAAATAGTGAAATATGTATTTTCCGTAATTTTTTTGAAATACTAAGAGAAAAAAGAAAGGACAGAAAATATGGAACATATGGATACAGCAAAATTATTGAGAGAATGTGATGCAGGCGTAAAAATGGCAATCACTTCCATTGATGAAGTGTTGGAGTATGTGCAGGATGCGGAGTTAAAGAAAATTTTGCAGGAAAGCAAAAGTGAGCATCAGGAGCTGGAAAAAGAAATTGATACTTTGCTGAGCACACATGGAATGCATGAAAAGGAACCTCATCCGGTGGCAAAAGGGATGTCATGGATGAAAACCAATATGAAACTTGCTATGAATAACAGCGACCAGACAATCGCAGTGCTTGTCACGGATGGATGTGATATGGGGATTAATTCTTTGCAGAAATATTTGAATGAGCATGAAAATGCGGATCATATTGCTAAGGGAATGTGCAAGAAATTGATTTCTATTGAGGAAAAATTGAGGAAAGATTTGAAGAAATATTTATAGTCTACAACTAGTGGATATTTAATTATCATTTTGAATGAAATAAAAAATTGATTTATAAGGCGCTTCAGAATATTACCTGGCGCCTTATAAATCAAGCATTAATTAACCATAATGTATGTCGTGTACACCCAATGCATACCTCGCCTAAGTATGATTCAGTATATTTGGATGCACAAAATTCTATTTTATTAATAAACGTATACCAATAATCAATAATAGGATACCAGCAAAAGCGCCAGCTCCAGCATTTTTACCACTGGCGTTGATTGCATAATCGTACCAGCCCGGTGCAAAGAAAGCATAAGGTCCCAGTAATACGGAAAAACTGTACAAGCATGAGAGAACACCAATAGTTAGAAAGATAATCCCGGCAATAATATCTTTTTTTCTGCTATTGGGCTCGACAAGACTTTCTTTTAATAGTTTTTGAGCATATACATTTGCGTCCCCTAGATGTTCCAAAACATAATTGACTTTTTCTTCGAAGTTTTCTGATTGACATTGGATCATGAGGGAATCCATTTGATGACGCAATGCGTGTGCTGCCTGTGATTTTTTTTCAGGAGAAGGTATTTGACTAATGGCAGTCATTCCCCAGGTTTGTAACTTATCAGGAAGATTAATAAAATCTTTGTGGATGGTATTTGACATATAATTCGATCTCCTTTCTATTCTATGTACATAATAATTTTGACCGTAAATTGTTGGTTTTCGTGATTAATTTCCATTAGACCATCGTATTTTTTTACAATGCTATCTATTCGTTTGAGTCCTAAACCGTGGTTGGAAGCGTTTTTCTTTGTGGTGCTAATCTTGTTATTATGATAAAGAACATTGCCAGAATAAGGATTACAAATATGAATCAGTAGCCTTCCTTTTGAATAAGTAATATCCAGGTTTATCCACCGATTTTCTATTTGGGATATAGCTTCCAGCGCATTGTCTAATAAATTTCCGATGATAATTCCTATATCAAGCATATTACCATTTAAAATTTCTGGAACCATAGCATTTGCATGAAATTTAATATTCAAGTGTTGATTTTCTAATAGTTTGTACTGGATAATGCTGTCAATCATGGTGTTTCCGGATTGGACAGGAGGATTCGTAATTTGATATTGCATTAGTAAATCTTTAAAATTTTGTTCTGCTATATGATTTCTCTGAGAATTTGAAACTGCGATAAGTATATTTTTGATATCATGTTGGAATTCTTTTGTTTTTTCTAAGGATTTAGTCATCATAGAAATCTGTGTTTTATAAGAATTATTTTGTTCGATTTCGATTTGTTGTTCAATTTTCTTTTGAATTAAATTCGTAATCTGGCTATATAAAAAAATGAAAGCTATAAAATTTAATATAAAACAAAGGATTATTGAAATATATTCTATTTCATTCAAAGCAGTTTTTGTTAGAAGCATGTATAGCAAAAAGAAAGAGCTTACTGGTATAAATAAAATGGGAAACCAATAATATTTAGGAAATATGGTATCTTCTTTGCTTTTTATAAGCAACCCTATTAATATAATAAAGCCACCAATTAAAGATAAGAAGAGATATCCTTGAGGATATAAATCATTGGTAGTAAACATAATCATAGAGTCCCCCTTTCGACGTTAAGCTGAAAATTTCGGAATTCTTTTTTCTTCGATTTACTAATTGGTAGAACCTGGCCATTTGACATAACAACTTCTGCATAGCGTATAATATGTATTCTATTACAATTAATCAGGAAAGAACGATGAATTCTATAAAATTGGTAGTGGCACAATTGTGCTTCTATGTTATCTAATGTAGAATAAAATATTTCAGTTCCTTGATCGGTAATCATTATAGTTTCTCGATTAAAACTTTGGAAATACAAAATTTCACTAATAGGAACTCTGTATTGTTGAAAATTCTTTTTATACAAAAATTGTTTGTTTAACTTATTGGAACGGAATAATGCCAATTGTAAATCAGAAATAATTTGTGCTGCATCAATTGGTTTTGGAATAAAGTGTAAAGGCTGAAATTCAAATAATTGTCTGTCGTAGCCTTCTTTTCCAGAAATAAAAACAATTTCTGTACGATAGTTATGCATTTCTTTACGAATCCATTGTGCGATTTCGAGCCCATTTATCTTTCCTAATTCTATATCAAGAAATATTAAATCAAAGAAATTTCCGTTTTGAAGATAGTTCAAGAGATGTTCTCCATGGTAGAAAACTTCAATTGTGAATGTTTGTGAGCTCTTTTTGCTATAATCTATTAAGATATTTTCTATTTCAGCACAAATAGTTTTATTATCATCGCAGATTGTAATATAGAACAAAACATGAATTCCTCCGTATTCGTAAGTATATATTTATAATAACATAAATAATCGAGAGAAAGTAAACATAAGTGGATACTTAGTAAAGTATCCACTTGTTGATAAATATCGTCATGTTACAATGACTTTATTCTGTTTCACAGTTAAGATGTTCTTCTCCTAATAATTGACCAAAATTGTTGGTTTCCAGACAACAAACGTATGGACATCCAGTGCACTTAAAATAAGAGGTCCATACTAATTGACCGATTGTATAATCTGGATATGTATAAGTCTTACATTCCATTGTTGAAGCATGTGGATTATGAGTTCCGTGAGTAGATTTGTATTGGCAATTTTCAGGAGTTGATGAATATGATGATGCATATACAGTTATGGAACTTGCTAATAATGTAATGATGAGTAATGCAATAGTTATTTTTTTCATAAAATCATCCTTTCTTCCTATAATAATTTTTTAGTAAGTAATACTTTGTAGGTTAACCTAAATTTGTATATGTATATATTATCATATAGAGATGCAGGTTAGAAAAACGATGTTGTGAATTGACTATATTTGTGTTGTGAAATGAATTTCGTATAATAAAGGAAACAACAAATTCAAACTTATCAAGCGTACTGTATATGGAAGAGGGGGATTAGTCGATCTGTCAAAGAAATGTAAGCTGGTATTTATGTCAAAAAATGAAAATTTCAATTTAGATTTATTGATATAGAAAATGCTGGCATCTTTTTGATACCAGCATAAATAACATTCCATGATACCCAAAATCCAGAAGGAATCTGAAAAATTAGATCACGCACTCTATCTTTTCAATACCATAATACTGAAAAAGTGCGATTGCCTCAGCTGTGATTTTTTCACCGCTAATCACAATTGGCACAGCTGGCGGACAGGAAACGGTTGGTGAACCGCTGATGAGTCCTTCAGCTTGTTCTACATCGACAATTTTGTGTGGTGAGAAAATAGCATCCCGGATGGACATACAGCACTCAGCATTTTTTAATGTGAGTGACTTGATATTGTGTATTTTGCAAGACATAACTATAGAAGCATCCTGTAAGCTATGAGCTTCGTGCGCTATTTCACAAGATATGTTTGCAGCCTGGTCTGAAAGAGATACTTTGCAAGAAATACTCTCAAACGCTTCCCGTATTCTCTCGTAATCCACATCCCTTACCTCTGGTGTAAACATCATCACAAGATAATCTTCGTCCGAAAATTCGACTTCCACTTTGAAATTCCGCAAAATATCCGAAAGTTTGTTTCCCGTATATCCGGCTTTTTGAGCAGCAAGAACTAGTTTCAAAGGTTCGGATTCTTCCAGTGAAAATCCCAAGGAAGTCAAGTTACATTTTAATGCATCCACTTTTTTTATACATTGCGCCAATTTTTCCGAATACCCTTCACTCAAATACCGATTACACAAATCCA
The DNA here is from genome assembly GCA_036308845.1 of Ruminococcus sp. Taxonomy (GTDB): domain Bacteria; phylum Bacillota; class Clostridia; order Lachnospirales; family Lachnospiraceae; genus Oliverpabstia. The sequence goes on along the minus strand of JAXJUX010000065.1, from coordinate 17,061 downwards.
ATGACTGCAAAATCAGATAAGATGGACTTGTCGAGGCAAATACAGACAGTATATTTCGTGCCATTTCCAGATATTTCGCAGGCGCTGCTTTTGAAATGTGCAGATACGCACCGCCTGTGAGTACCGGTAAGGTTTTGTGTGCAGAGTCACAGCACATGGTTGCGCCCAGGTCTATCGGATGTCTGCTTTCGCTTAAAAATTTCTGATACGCACCATGGGCATTATCTACCAGAAGTGGAATGTCAAAAGTCTTACAGACTTCGGCGATTCCGGAAATATCCTGTACGTAACCCAGATAATCCGGGGAAGTCAGATAGACAGCAACCGGTTTCTGAGCCATACTATTTAATTTTTCACGAACGGAGCCAGCGGTAATTTTACAGCTGCAAAGGTGGGTAAATTCTTCCGGATACAGCCATTCTACATCTAAATCCAGCAAAGCGCACCCATAAATAAAAGCTTTGTGTACATTCCGGGCGGCTAAAATGACAGGACGCTCATCCGTACGTTTTCGTTTGGAGGTAACCAAAGCCAGCATGGCGCGGATTGCCAGGGAAGAACCTTCCGTAGAATAAAAGGTGTGAGCAGTTCCAAAGAGACTGCTCACATGTTCCTCACTTTTTTGTATGATCCCGTCGGCAGAATATAACACGTCTGCCCCGTCAATTTCTGTAATATCCAGCTTTTCACAACCCAGAAAAGATATTCCTTTGTGGCCCGGCATATGCAGGCGGGAGATATCACTTTGGGCGTATTGCTGGACAAAATCTACGATTGGTGTTTCCATTATACTTCTTCACTTTCAGCAACCTGGATCATAACAGCACATTCGATACGTTTTTTGAATAATTCACAACCGTATTTGTAAATGCCGTTGATGCTTCCTGTTGCGTGGTAAGCATTGGCTGCACAGCCGCCGGAACAATACAATCTTGCCCAACAGTCTTTGCATTCGCTTCTTGCGTAAGCGTTGCAGGAACGGAATTCATCCTGTACTTTTGTATTTGTTACGCCGTCCCAGATATTTCCCAGAAGATATTTGGTGTCGCCAACGAACTGGTGACATGGGTATAAGTCACCCCATGGAGTAACAGCCATATATTCTGTACCGGAACCGCAGCCTGTGATACGTTTGTAAATACATGGACCATTTTTCAGATCCAGCATGTAATGATAGAAAGTGAAGCCGCGTCCCTGTTTTTTGCGTTCGATCATTTCTTTTGCAAGAATTTCATACTGTTCAAACAGTTTTGGAAGATCTTCTTCTGTCAGTGCATATGGGTCATCCGGAGGACATACAACTGGTTCCATGCTCAGTTCGGTAAATCCAAGATCAGCCATATGGAACAGATCGTTTGTGAAATCTACATTGTTATGTGTAAATGTTCCGCGTACATAATAGTTTTTGCCGCCGCGTTTTTCCACCAGTCTCTGGAATTTTGGAACGATGGTGTCGTAGCTTCCTTCTCCGGCATAATTTTTTCGGAAATGGTCGTTGACTTCTTTACGTCCGTCAAGACTGAGTACCACGTTGCTCATTTCTGCGTTGAGGAAGTCCATAACTTCTTCATCCAGCAGCACACCGTTTGTTGTGAATGTGAAACGGAAATTTTTGTTGTGTTCTTTTTCGATGCTTCTTGCGTAAGCAACCAACTGTTTGACAACGTCAAAGTTCATCATTGGTTCGCCACCAAAGAAGTCAACTTCCAGATTGCGTCTGGAACCGGAATTTGCGATCAGGAAATCAAAAGCCTGTTTTCCGACTTCAAAGCTCATTAAAGCTCTGTCACCCTGGTATTTACCCTGGCTTGCGAAGCAGTAGGAGCAGTTTAAGTTACAGGTATGTGCAACGTGAAGACAGAGCGCTTTGACAACCTTACTGTTGTTTTTGTAATCGATAGCAAGATTTTCGTACTGGTCTTCCGTAAACAGTTTTCCCATTTCTTCCAGTTCTTTGATGTCGTCCAGACACAAAAGCAATTCTTCTCTTGTGACATCTGGGGTGTCTTTATATTTTTCCAGCATTGCTGTGATAATTTCTTCTTTATCTGTTGTTTTATATAATGCGATCATATCGTAGGCTACTTCGTCTACCACATGGACAGAACCGCTGCAAGTATCCAGCACGATATTGTATCCATTTAATTTATACTGATGTACCATAAGTCTCCTTTACCGAATAAAACGCTACCCTTGTGAGGTAGCGTTTCTACATCTTAATTATTTGTTGTTTTCACACTGCTGGTTAGCAACACCACAAGATGTTTTACAAGCAGACTGGCAAGATGTCTGGCATTCGCCACATCCACCGTTGTTAACTGTTTTTTTGATGTCTTTTGTTGTGATAGTTTTGATTCTGTTCATAACTACACCTCCACATTATTTTATTTTATTGTTATTGGTATTTTATAACCTATAATTGTCTAAATTCTATCACTAGATATGGGGTAGTGTCAACTGGTTTGTGAGGAGATATCGGAGGGGATTCGCTGCAGGCAGTAAATTTGTGTTTGTGGGGATGTGAATTTTAGAAAAGCATGTTGAGAGGAGAAAATGAATCATTAACTTGTTTTTGGGAAGTGGCACTTAGGCAAAAGCAAGTTGAAACTGAAAAATGAGTCTATAACTTGCTTTTCGAGAAGTGGCACTTGGCCAAAAGCAAGCTGAAACTGAAAAATGAGTCTGCAACTTGCTTTTCGAAAAGCAGCACTTGGTCAAAAGCAAACTGGAAACTGAAAAATGAGTCTGCAACATGCTTTTCAGAAACGAACACTTTGTAAAAGGCATGTTGGCAAGTAAAAAGTGGATTTGTAACTTGATTTTAATGAACTTCGCATTAGCTCAGAGCAAGTTGATGTTTCATTTTTTTATTCTGACATGCTTTATCCCAAATTTCAGACATAGTTAAGCAAGTTACCAGCTCATTGCCCTATTATTAACATGCATTCCTCAGACTCTAGTTTTAGAAAAACAAGTTGTAGTTTCAGTTTCGTATACCAGTATGCTTTTGCCCAAATGCCAATTATAGGAAAGCAAGTTATAGACTCATTTTCTTATCTCAACATGCTTTTCTAAAGCTTTCCCCCACAAACATAAATTTTTTGTATGCATTCAATACAATAAAGATTTAGTAGTAATTCCTAAAAAATACATGTATTTTATTTGAATGATGTTCTGGGAAATGTTAAAATATTGTTAATATAGATCCGAGGGAGAAAATCATGTACCACATAGCAATTGTAGAGGATGAGCGTGAATTTTCCATGCAGCTGCAGGAATATCTGCTGCAGTATGGAAATGAAAATGATATGACATATGAGGTCTCTGTATTTCAGGATGGAGCTGAAATTTTGGAGGATTATAAAAAAGAATACGATGCTATTTTTCTGGATATAGAAATGCCGAAAGTAAACGGAATGGAAACAGCAGAGCGTATTCGTGAAATGGATGAGGATGTTGTACTGATGTTTATCACGAATATGGCGCAGTATGCCCTGTTTGGTTATTCGGTGGGGGCACTGGATTTTGTGATGAAACCGATTAATTACTATACGTTTTCCATGAAACTTCGGCGTGTCATGAAGCGTGTGCAGAGCAGGGAAGAAAAAACGATTGTACTGTCACTGGCGGATGGTATGAAAAAACTGGAAACGCGACAGATTTATTTCATAGAAGTGCAAAACAGAATTCTCAGATACCACACTATGGATGGAGATTATGAAGTGAAAGGCACGATGCAGAGTGTAGAAAAGAAGCTGGAAACGGATACTTTTGCCAAGTGCAATCATTGGTATATGGTCAATCTTCGTCATGTAAAAGAAGTAAAGAAAAATATTGTTGTTGTAGGAAATTATGAACTGGAAATCAGCCGCCGAAATAAAACCGCATTTATGAAATCGTTGACGGAGTATCTGGGAGGTCATGTATGATTGATTGGGGAAGATTCTGGATTTTGCAGGGACTTTTTTGGAGCGCAGGAGCTGTGTTTTCCAATTCCTCCGAAAAAAGAGAGAAGTTTGCTGCCAGAATAATTGTTGTAGGGATATGTGCTTTCATCTTATCGCTTCTGTTTCAATTTGTGTTTTGGAATGGAACTGTTCAGGTAGAGTATATAGCACGTGCCATCAGTATGTTTTTGATGGTCTTTTTTGTATATTTCTGTTGGGATTTGAAGTTTTCCATGGCAGTTTATAATTCCATCTGGGCTGTTATCGTCTGGCAGATGCTTTTGGAAGCGTGGAGCGTTGTTGAATTGCTGGGAAATACTTTTTTTGAAACGTATCCGTATATGATTTGGGCGGGTATGGTGCTGCTTTTTGGTGTGGGTTACATCATTTGTGCGCTTACGATTGGAACATGGATGCCCAAAGAGCGTAAAGATACGGTTGGTCCAAGGCAAATGGCTTCTGCGCTGTTGATTTTTTCACTGGTGCAAGTACTGGGCGGCTCACAGGTATTGCGTCATGTTTCGGAGTATACCAGCGAATGGAAATTCCTTTATATCAGTCAGCTTTTGGGAATTGTGATTTTGTATCTGCAAAGTGAAGTGTTCAAAAAAAGTGCTATGCGTCAGGAACTGGAGATTATGAATCTCCTTTGGAAAAATAAACAGGAGCAGTACGAGCTGACCAGAGAAAATATCAATCTGATCAACCAGAAATGCCATGATTTGAAACATCAGATTCGTGCCCTTCGCAAGTTGGACAAACAGGAATTTGATAAATATTTAAATGAAATTGACAATTCCATTCAGATTTATGAGGCTATCATTCATACGGGAAATGACGTATTTGATACGATTCTGACAGAAAAGAGTTTGTATTGTAAGGACAGAGAAATACAGGTTTCCTGTGTGGCAGACGGAAGTCAGATGGATTTTATTGAAACCATTGATCTGTATGCGATTTTGGGAAATGCGATGGATAATGCCATCGAGGCGGTGTCCAAATTCAAGGAACCGGAAAAACGACAGATTGATGTGATGATCTATCGGCAGCAGAATTTTTTGGTAATGAATTTTATCAATCCAATGGAAAGCAAATTACAATACGATGAAGATGAATTGCCGATTACGACAAAGGGAGATAAAAAATATCACGGATTTGGGCTGCGCAGTATGCGCCATTTTGTAAAAAAATACGATGGATATTTGCACGTCGCAGAAGAGGATGGATGTTTTTCCTTAAAAATTATGATTCCGATTCCTATCAATGATAAAACATGAAATTTATAGCAGAAAGCATAGGGAGTTGCAGATGAAGAAAATAATATGGATATTACTTGCATTTTTGGGATGTCTGGCAGGATGCAGCCATACATCCAATCAGGAGAATACGGTATTTGAGGAAGCTTCTACAGTAAAAATGGAAGAAACAAACATGGAATCTATTCCACAGCTTCCACAAATGGTAAAAGAAGGACAGAAAATCGATGAGCAGGGAGCACTCATTTACATTTCCAACAGTACGATAGAAAATGATGCATCCTGTCAGTTGTTTTTGTTGGAAGATACGCTGATTACTGCAAAGGCATCGTATGACCTGGAGCAGCAAATGACTTTTTTTTGTCTGGATGCCTTGAGTACGCAGACGGGTGAAGTGCTGAATTCCATTCGCTTTCCGGATGTGGTGCAAACGAATATGCAGATTGCAAATGATAACATAGTCGTTTGTGATTCTATAGATGGAAAAATCTATGTGATAACGAAGCAAATGGAACAAACAGCGGAATACACTGTGGGAACTTGTGATTATATATTCGTAAATGCTGCTTTGACGGAAGCCTATTGTGTACAGAGTGATACTGGAATCCATGTAATTGACTTGGAAAGTAATCAGGAAAAGCGAGTACTTTTAGCAGATATGTATGACGTACACGTTGCCATGTGCAATGGAAACTACATTAGTCTGGGGTATGTGGATGCAGCGACAAGTTATAATTGTTTTGCGGGACTGAATCTGGAAAATGGAGAATTGGAATTTCTGGATTTGGAGGATGCTTTCTGGCGTGTGGAATATACGCCTTCCTATTGGCTGGCGGGAATTTTGAATACGGAAAACATGTATTTGTTAGGGACGCTTCAGGAGCCTTACAAATCCAGCCCCCCTGTTTCAGAAGTCACCATGAACCTTCTGGAAGAAAAAAATCATTTGATGGGGACTGAATTTAGCATAGAAGGGGCTGTAACATTGTATTTGTATGATTCCGATGGTGTATTTCTTTCTTCCATCACACTTTCGGATGGTGTGACGGCGCCGATGTATGAGCCTGTTTGGTCAGAAAGCGCCGGTGGATATTTTTTCACTGCTATGAATGAAACATATCAGGATCAACTATTCTTTTGGGACTTGTCTGTGGAGGTTACAGGAGAAAATCTGGAATTGATTCCTTATGATCAGGAAGAGGAAAAAATACTTGGCGGGGAAGCAGAACTGCAGGCATATTATGATCAGGCAAAAAATCTTTCAGAGATATACGGTGTAGAAATAAAAATCGCTGATCAGTGCAGCACGGATTATGCTACGAAAACCGCTGAGCCGGAAATGAATACTGCAACTATTCAGCAAGGATTATCGATGTTGGAGAAAGTCCTTGGCAGTTTTCCTCAGAATTTCCTAAAACAGCTTACCTATGGTTCTGTAAGGAAAACAGAAATTAATTTAATGGGGAAAATTACGGAAAAAGAAGCGATAGAAGGACATAATCCGGTTGGATTTGTAGAGTCAGAAAGTGGCATTCACTGTATGGTTTTGAATATCACTTCTGATATACAGGAATTGGAAAGCGTGATATATCATGAATTTTCTCATATCATTGATCAAAAGCTGGAATTTGATGCACTGCTTCGGGAAGATGCATTGTATTCGGACGAAACATGGTGTCAGTTGAATCCGCAAGGTTTTGCTTATTCGGAACAATATGGCGTATATCCGGAAGAATATTGGAATTACCTGTCTTGCTTTATGGATGATTATAGTATGACATTTTCAGGTGAAGACAGAGCGAGGATTTTTGAATATGCGGCAATGCACAAGACGATGTATTTTCATCCGACAGGTGCGCCAGTATGTTTGGAAAAGTTAAAATATTATTGTGAGTGTATCCGGGACGGATTTGATACTACGGGATGGCCGGAGGAAACCGTATGGGAATATTCGCTGAATCACGCTGGTGAGGCAGCAAATTACGGAAAAGGATGATGAGAAAAGAACAGGAAAAGGCGTAAGTACCACTTACGCCTTTTTTTCGACCACTTATGCACGATATCTTGTATTTATAAAAATACAATTATACAATGCTAAACAGTATGTTAATTTTCTATAAGGAAGGTTTTTTTCATGAGAAGAACAGAAAAAATAATGAAAGGCTGGAGCTTCACCGATAAAAACGGTGTGAGAGAAGCTGTCAGCCTGCCACACACCTGGAATGGAAAAGACGGTCAGGACGGCGGCAATGATTATTACCGTGGAACCTGCAAATATGATTGCAAGGTAAAAAAACCGGAATTTTCCGCGCAGGAACGTGTGTATCTTCAGTTTCATGGAGTAAATGCCAGTGCAACGGTTATTTTTAATAGCCAGATTGTTTGTACACATGATGGAGGGTATTCTACTTTCCGTGTGGATGTGACAGACAAGTTGCTGGATGAGAACACATTGATTGTTGAAGTAGACAACAGTGTGAATGACCGCATTTACCCACAGAAAGCTGACTTTACGTTTTACGGAGGCATCTATCGTGATGTGGAATTCCTGATTGTTTCAGAAGAACATTTCAATCTGGATTATTTTGCAGGTCCTGGAATGAAATACACCACGAAAGTTTCCGGAAAAAATGCAGAAATTCATGTAAACACATATGTGAATGAAGCTGCAAAAACATCGAATGCAACAACAAAAATCACACTTGTGGATGCAGAGGGAACGGTAGTCGCGAAGGCAGAAGGAAATGATGTAACACTTGCTGTTAAAAATGTACATCTTTGGGATGGTCTGGATGATCCATATCTGTATGTACTTCGTGCAGAACTGGTAAAAGACGGACAGACAGTGGATGCGATTTCCTGTAACTGCGGCGTTCGTACTTTCGAGTTTAGTCCAAAAGACGGCTTCCATCTGAATGGCAGACCATATCCGCTGCATGGGGTTTCCCGTCATCAGGACTTTAAAGATTTGGGAAATGCGATTACCCATGAACATCATGACAGAGACATGGCTCTGATTCGTGAAGTAGGTGCGAATACCATTCGTCTGGCACATTATCAGCATGATCAGTATTTCTACGATCTGTGTGATAAAGTGGGAATGATCGTATGGGCAGAAATTCCATATATTTCCGAACATCTGGCAAATGGAAATGAAAATACCATTTCTCAGATGAAAGAATTGATTGTACAAAACTACAATCATCCATGTATCGTAACATGGGGTGTTTCCAACGAAATCACGATTTCCGGTGCAAAATTGAAAAAACAGATGCTTGCAAACCATCATGCACTGAATGATTTGTGTCATGAAATGGACCCAACAAGGCCAACTACATTGGCTTGTTTCGCTATGTGTCCACACTGGCATCCGGTAGCGCACATCACAGACTTGGTAGGATGGAACCTGTACCTCGGATGGTACGTTCCATTCTTCTGGCTGAACGATCTGTGGATTCGTTTCTGGCATTTCCTGTATCCAAAGAGACGCTTGTGTTATTCCGAATACGGTGCAGAAGGTATGCCAAACCTGCACAGTGGAAAACCAAAACGTGGGGACAATACGGAAGAATATCAGTGCAAATACCATGAATATATGCTGGAATGTTTCAAACGTTATCCATATATGTGGGCGCATTATTATTGGAATATGTTCGATTTTGCCGCAGATGCAAGAAATCAGGGCGGTGAACCGGGTATGAACCACAAGGGTATGATTACTTTTGACAGAAAAACAAAAAAAGATACGTTCTATCTCTACAAAGCATATTGGAACGAGGAACCAATGCTGCACCTGGCAGGAAAGAGATACGAGTATCGTACCGAAAAAACAACAGAAATTACAGTGTACTCCAATCAGAAGGAAGTTTCACTTTATAATAATGGAAAACTTGTTGCAACTAAGAAGGGAGAACATGTTTTCAAATTCCAGCTTCCTATGGAAGCAAAAAATGAACTGGAAGTTCGTTCTGGAGCATTGAGAGACAAAGCTGTGATTTATAAAACCGACAAAGCAAAACCAGAGTATAAACTCAAAAAAGGGGACAGCTCAAACTGGATGTAGGTTAAAGGAAAGGGAAAAGAAAATGGAAGTAACAAAGAAAGAGAAGAAGATGCGCAAAAAAGCGTACAAAAAAGCTCTCAGAAAAGCAAGAAGACCATGGAAATTTTTGACATTGTTTTCTGCGCCACTTGCAATTATTTTTATTGCAATTCTTACTGTTGTTTCAATGTTTGATAACACAGTTTCACTTTTCGTAGGCGGAACTTTCTGGGAATTGGAACATGAAGACCAGAGCGCAGTATATTACGAAAGCGATTTCAAGACAGAGAAGGAAAGAACTGAGAGAGGTGCTGAACTTGTAAAACAGGTAGAAGCAGAAGGTGCAACACTTTTAACAAACGATAAAGATACTTTGCCACTGGCAGAAGGTGCAAAAGTAAGTTTGTTCTCTACATCTTCCGTGAACATTGTTTACGGTGGTACAGGTTCTGCAAACGTTGACACATCCAAATGTGACAACTTAAAAACAGCTTTGGAAAAAGCAGGTTTCGAAGTAAACCAGACATTATGGGATTTCTATGAAACAGGCGATGCAGCTATTTACACACGTGAAGATGCTGGTGCAACAGCACAGGACTCTGCAGGAACAGATGCAGATACTACAGCTTATGGTGCAGCAAGTATCGTAGAAGCTCCATGGAATCTTTATACAGATGATGTACTTAGTTCTGTAGGAAATTATGGCGATGCAGCGATCGTTGTATTGTCCCGTATCGGTGGAGAAGGTGCAGATGCTTACTTCGACCATGAATTAGGTGATGATTATAATGCTAACTACCTTGCATTAAACGATACAGAAAGAGAAATGATGGCTGGCGTAAAAGCTCTGAAAGATGCTGGAGAAGTTGATAAAATCGTAGTATTGATCAATACATCCAACGCTCTGCAGGTAGATTTCTTAAAAGACAATGAATACGGTGTTGATGCAGCTCTTTGGATCGGTGGTGTAGGTCAGACTGGTCTGAATGCAGTAGCTGAAATCCTGAATGGTTCTATCAACCCATCCGGTAGTCTGGTAGATACATACTGCTACGATAACTACTCCAGTCCTGCTATGCAGAACTTCACAAACGTATCTTATGAAGGTGATCTGACTCAGATTCCTGCACATGCAGATACATATATGATTTATCAGGAAGGTATCTATGTAGGATACAAATATTATGAAACACGTTACGAAGACTTCGTTATGGGAACAGGAAATGCAGGCGAATATGCATATAGCGATGATGTTGCATTCCCATTCGGATATGGTCTGAGCTATACAGAATTCGAATACAGCGACATGGAAATGTCCTATGACAAAGTTACAACAACTTATACATTTGACGTAACAGTAACAAACACAGGTGATGTGGCTGGTAAAGAAACAGTACAGATTTATGTTTCCAGTCCATACACAGAATACGATATTGAAAACGGTGTAGAAAAAGCATCCGTTTCCTTAGTTGGATTCGACAAAACAGATATCCTGCAGCCAGGACAGTCTGAAACACTGACAATCGAAGTAGACGGCGATTATGTAGCAAGCTACGACGCTTACGGCGCTGGTACATACATCTTAGATGCTGGTGATTACTACTTTACAGCAGCTACAGACTCTCATAACGCTGCAAACAACGTATTGGCTGCAAAAGGATTTACAGCGAAAAACACAGACGGACGTATGGACGTAGATGGAGATGCTTCCCTGGTAACAACATGGAACAATCCAAAACTGGATACAACAACTTATGCAACAAGCGATGCTGGTACAGAAGTGAAAAACCGTCTGGACGAATCTGACCCTAACATGAACGATGAAGTAGACGATATTGTTTACTTGACACGTAATGATTGGGAAGGCACAATGCCTAACGTAAAAGAAACAGTTAAATTTATCTTAAATGAATATTTAATCGCAGAATTGCAGGATCAGCATTATGAAACAGATCCATCCGTAGAAGCAGCAATGCCAGTGATGGGTGCTGACAATGGTATGAAACTGTATGATATGATCGGTAAAGATTACGACGATCCAGATTGGGATGCACTGTTAGACCAGATGACATTTGATGAAATGGTATCTCTGGTTGGTGACTCTTTCCACTGGACAATGCCAGTTCTGTCCGTTCAGGCTCCTGGTACACGTGATGAAAATGGTCCACAGGGTCTTACAGTAGCACTGTTCGGAAGTCATCTGGGTGTTGAAACAACAGCTCTTACATCCGAAGACGTATTGGCAGCTACATTTAACACAGATCTGGTTTATGAAATTGGTAACATCGTAGGTAATGACTGTCTGGCAGCAGAAGTAACATTCCTCTATGGACCTGGTGCAAACACACACAGAACTCCATACGGCGGACGTAACTTCGAGTATTATTCTGAAGATTCCGTTCTTTCTTCCGAAATCGGCGAAGCAGAAGTAAAAGGTATCGAAGAAAAAGGTGTATTTGTAGTAATGAAACACTTTGCTCTGAATGACTCCGAACAGGATCGTATCGGTCTTGGTGCATGGCTGAACGAACAGGCTGCTCGTGAAATCTACTTAAGAGCATTCCAGGGTGCTCTGGAAGATTCTCAGGCAGGCGGAAATGGTGTTATGATGGCTTATACTCGTTGGGGTACTCAGTGGTCCGGCGGTAACGCAGGTCTTATCAAAGGAATCCTGAATGAAGAATGGCAGTGTAACGGTCTGCAGATCACAGACAACGTTCTGTCCTCCATGGTAAACGGTATCGATGGTGTTATGGGTGGAACTACTACATACGACTCCATGCTTGCATTTATGATCACAGGCAAAGACGGACTGGCTGGATATGAAAACGACCCAGTAGCAGTTTCTGCAATGAGAGAAGCATGCCACCACAACCTGTATGCAATCGCAAATTCCCAGGCTATGAACGGTATTGGTGTAAGCACAAGAATTGTGGAAAAAGAAACAATTGCTGAAACTATTTGTATGATTCTGGCATGCGGATTTACATTCTTTACTTTGTTATTTATGATTATCTGGATCATCAAAGTGAGAAAATTCAAAAAATCCGAAGCTTATACAAGCTACAAAGAATTTAAAAAATCTCTCAAAAATAAATAAAATCTCTGGGTGAAGAATGATGCATTTCCTTGGAAACATGGAAATGCATCATCTTGGAACCTAACTGGAAAGTAACTCGAACAGAGTGAAACATATTGAAAATTTCCAAAAAACGAGGGGGGAAATTTCAAGAAAAGAAAGGCGATAAAATGAGTCAGGAAACAACAAACACAAATGGCATAAACAGAGCCAAAATGTATCAGTTGGCGCTGTTCCCTCTGAATAACGGTGCGACAAACGTTTATTACGTATTGATCTTATCCTATATCGCAACCTTTGGTAATAATGTATTAGGAATTGCAACTGTATTTGCATCTGTTATGGTAACAGGCATGCGTGTATTCGATGCGATTACCGACCCAATCATCGGGGCATTGATGGACAGAACAAACGGTAAATTTGGTAAATTCAGACCATTCATCGTAATCGGTAATGCGATTATGGCATTGTCTGTTATCGTATTGTATATGATTACACCAAACATTCCAGCCGATATGCAGTGGCTGCGTTACGTGGCATTTGTTGGTCTGTATGCTGTATGGGTAATCGGATACACATTCCAGACATCCGTAACACGTTCTGGACAGACTGTTTTGACAAATGACCCAAAACAGAGACCATTGTTTACGATTTTTAATACCATCGGTTCTATGGCAGGAATGGGTCTGATGCAGTTTTTGGCACCAATCGTTCGTTCTAGCGTTGCCGATTACAGCAGTGCAGATTTCTATGCATTCTTAACACCAATTGGTGTGATTGTATCAATTATTTTGAGTATCCTTGCGATCATCGGTATCTGGGAAAAAGACAATCCAAAATACTTTGGTATCGGTGGAGAAAAACAGGAAAAGACAAAAATTTCCGAATACATCGAAATCATCAAAAACAACAATCCTATGCAGCGTCTGATGGTAGCTGGTGCTGGATGTAAACTGGCACTTTCCATTGCAACAAACGTAACTGTACTTTGTATGCTGTATGGATGTATGATGGGTAACTACGACGGCTTGTATCTGCCAATGATGGTTCTGGGATATGTATTCTCTGTACCATTCTTCATGCTTACGGTTCGTACTTCTCAGAAAGAAGGACAGAAAGCATCCCTGATGAAATACGTAGGTGTTGCATTTGTCTGCTATATCGGAGTACTGGTACTGCTCTTATTGTGGAAACAGGGAAATCCAGCATGGAACCTGAGCCTTTACGATGCAAATGGTATCACCATCAACTTATATACTATTTTGTTTATTATTTTCTTCGGTATCGGTTATGGTGCATACTACTCTACAGCAGATATGCCAATTCCAATGGTTGCTGACTGTTCCGATTACGAAACTTATCGTTCTGGAAAATACATTCCAGGTATCATGGGAACCTTGTTCTCTCTGGTAGATAAGTTAGTATCTTCTTTATCTGCAACAGTAGTAGGTATTGCAGTATCCGTGATCGGTCTGGAAAATCTGCCAACAGCAGAAACTCCATATGCAGCAGGCATGAACTGGGTAGTAATTATTCTTTTCTGTGTGATTCCTATGGTGGCATGGGCAATTACACTCTTTGTTATGAAAGGGTATGAACTGACAGGACCAAGAATGAAAGAAATCCAGGCAATCAATGCAGCACGTAAAGAAGGCGTTGCAAATGGCATGACACTGGAAGAATCCATGGAAAAATGGAAAACAATTGATGATATAAAATAATAGAAAAGGCGCTGTGCGATAGCTTGCATGGCGCTTTTTCTGATTCGAAAGAAAAGTTTATAATTCTTAAAATTCTATAATATCCCGTACAAATAAAAAATCCCATGATAAAATATGGACATCTGAAATTGAAAGAAAACAGGGGGAAATTCATTTTGAAAGAAGAACGAAAGAAGTTTTATGAGGCGGTAAAGCGTGAACTGATGGAAAACCGAAATACATTTCTGGTCTATACAGGGCTTCGTTTTATTGTAATGATTATTATGATTCGACAATTTTTCAATCAGAATTATGAGCATGTTTTTCTATGTCTTTTGACATTGCTTTTGATGATCATGCCAAGTGTTCTGCAGGTTACGTTTCATATTGAATTGCCGTCACCGATGGAAATTGTCATTTTATGTTTCATATTTGCAGCAGAAATTTTAGGTGAAATCAGTTCGTTTTATATCAAATTTCCGCATTGGGATACGATTCTGCATACCTTGAATGGCTTTTTGTGTGCAGCAATTGGATTTTCGCTGGTAGAAATATTGAATCGGCAGAAAAAGCTGAGATTTGAATTATCACCTTTGTTTATGGTGATTGTCGCATTTTGTTTTTCTATGACGATCGGTGTTTGCTGGGAATTCTTTGAATTTGGAATGGATAAATTTTTCCATTTGGATATGCAAAAAGATACTATCGTTCATACGATTAGTACTGTGATGCTGGATCCGGTAAATGAAAACCATCGTGTGATGATTACGGGCATTGAAGATGTGGTTATCAATGGAGAAAGTCTGGGACTGGGCGGGTATCTGGATATTGGGCTGTTCGATACTATGTATGATTTGTTTGTTAATTTTATCGGAGCAACTGTATTTTCCGTAATGGGATATCTGTATTTGAAACGTAAAGACTCGAAAAGTGTGATCAAAGGTCTGGTTCCGGAACCATGGTCTAAGGAAAAAGAGGAACAGGTAAAATCCAAATAAATAAGCTGTCAAATACTTTTTAGGGAATATATGTAAAAAGCAGGTAGAAAATTTAAGAAAGAAGTAAGGAATTATTATTTAATTTTGCCATATCTTAGAAAATTAAAGTATGTTATACTGAGCGGTGCCAGAAAATGAGAGTTACTATAAAAATTTGTATGATTTGGAGGAATAGAGATGAGCACTCATAAAAACAAAATTGTAGTAATTGGGGCAGGTAATGTAGGGGAAGCGATTGCATACACTTTAATGGTTCGTGTGCAGGCAAATGATATTGTATTGATTGATGTAAATGAAGACCGCGCAAAAGGCGCTGCACTGGATATTGCTCATGGTACCAGTTTCTTCAAACAGGTATGGGTAAGACAGGGTGGATACGAAGAATGTGAAGATGCACAGATGATCATCATCACAGCAGGTATTGCAAGAAAACCAGGACAGACACGCTTGGATCTTGCTAAGATTAATGTATCTATCGTGGAAGATATCACAAGAAAAATCATGGAATATGCAAAAAATCCATTGATTCTTGTAGTTTCCAATCCAGCAGATATCACAACAATGGCAGTTCAGAAAGTATCCGGACTTCCATCAGAACGTGTTATCGGTAGTGGTACATCTTTGGATACAGCAAGATTCCGTTATTTACTCAGCAAAAAGCTTCAGGTAAATATCGAAGATATTAATGCATACATCATCGGTGAACATGGCGATAGCCAGGTACCAGTTTACAGTTCTGCAAACATCGGTGGTTTCCCACTGAAAGATTTTGCAAGACAGGTAGGGGCAACAATCAACGAAGAAGAACTTGCAGAGCGTACAAAAAATGGCGGTGCAGAAATTATTGGTCTGAAAGGTGCTACATTCTACGGAATTGCTATGGCAGTATCCAATATTGTAGAAACCATCATGAAAGATAACAGCGCAATCATCCCAGTTGCACATGTACTGGACGAAAGTTTCGGTCCATGGGCAGGCGTTGCAATTTCCCTCCCATGTAGAATCGGATGGAATGGTATCAACCAGACATTAAGAATCCCAATGGATTATTACGAAAAAACAAAAATGGATGCGTCTGTAAATCTCTTAAAGGAATTTGCAAAAGAAGTAGGATTACTCGAAGAATAAAAAGAAGAACAAGGTTTTGCGTAGGGCAGCCTTGTTCTTTTTTGTTTTTGAGATTCTTTTTCTTCAAAAAATCTTGAGGAAATCTGGCAGGAGTGCTAAAATAAAAAAGGCTACAAATGTATAATAATAGATAATTCGATAGAAAGTGACTAGAAACGATGGAAGACAGAAGGATAAGGAAAAGTAAAAAAGCGTTGAAAGAAGCGTTGTGCAGATTGGTAGAACAAAAACCGCTGGCAGACATCAGTATCACAGAACTGTGTACAGAAGCAGATATTAATCGCATGACTTTTTATAAAAATTATGGAACGATCAAAGAAGTGGTCAAAGAAATTTATTTTGATTATTTTGATGAAATGACACAGCTTTTGCCGGAAGAATGGCAAAAAGGAGATGTTAAGTCTAAGATAACCGTGGAAGCCATTCATTTCTTCAAAGAAAATTATAGAAGAATGGCTGTTTTGACAGAGAATTATCAAAGTAAAATGTTTCTGGGGCTGATGATCGATCATTATCTGGAAAAACGACAGATTCAAGAAAAAGATATTTTGAAGAGATATGCTTTTATTTATGATACGATCGGTTCCTTTGCGGTGCTGACACAATGGCTGGCAGAAGAATGTCCGATTTCTGAGGAGGAACTGGCAGAATTTGTTTCGAAAATGAGCTATATGAGTAGATCGGTAGAAGTTTAAGTAAAAAAAGAAAGCCAGGCTGCGTTTTTGCGGCTTGGCTTTTATCGTTATTGTGCTACAATCACAATTTTTTGCTTTGACCAGATGGTCCGGGCAAAATGTGCAGGAAAATTCAAATACGTCCAAAATATTCATTTATTGCGTAAACTTGTGGGCAAAAGAGACAAATATTATTGTATAAGTCCAAGCCAGTAGGACTAAGATAAAATTTGTGGT
>JAXJUX010000064.1:0-41164 GCA_036308845.1 Ruminococcus sp. | reverse complement strand
TTCCTGAGCGTCAATTAGTCGCAGTTAGCACTTAGTTGAAGACGAACGACCTGCCTTTGGAATTGCATAGGAATCCATACTTCCCTACCCCCGAATTACAAATAAGCATGGTATTTGGTATATGTAAGGAAAACAGGAGGCAGATAATAATGGAAATAAGAAGAGCAACCAATCAGGATATGAACGGAATCAACGATTTACTGCATCAGGTATTGATGGTGCATCACAATGGAAGACCCGATTTATTCAAACCTCATGCAAAAAAATATACAGACGAAGAATTGATGGAAATCATTGCGGATGATCAAAAACCGATTTTTGTGGCGGTAGATGAAAAAGAAAACGTGTTGGGATACGCATTTTGTCTGTTTCAGCAGTATATCAATAACAACATTTTGACGGATATCAAAACATTGTATATTGATGATTTATGTGTAGATGAAAAGAGAAGAGGCATGCATATTGGAAGACAATTGTATGATTATGTGATTGCTTTTGCAAAGGAACAGGGATGCTACAACGTGACGCTAAACGTATGGTCCTGCAATGAAAGTGCGATGAAATTTTACCAGAAATGTGGGTTGGTGCCGCAGAAAATTGGGATGGAGACGATTTTGTAATAAATTAAATTGCAGTAGCATGAATCAATTTTATGGAATGATTGCTACTGCATTTTTATATCTATAATATTTAAAAAACAAATAAAACTATTCAAATATTTAATAAATAATGGTAAGATAGTAAAAGACTAACGAAACAAAAGAGGAACGAAATATGATTAAATTACCAGAAAATTTTGAATCCTACGGCGAAGCAAGAAAAAATGGATTCTTAAAAATGAAAGAATTGAAAGAGACAGGAAAGAAAATTGTAGGCGTGTACTGTTCTTTTGTGCCTACGGAATTGGTGGAAGCAGCAGGTGGGACGGTAGTTTCTCTGTGTGCAACCAGTGAAGAACCGATTGCTGCAGCGGAAGCGGATTTGCCAAGAAACTTGTGTCCGCTGATCAAAGCAAGTTATGGATTTGCATTGCAGGACACCTGCCCATATTTTTATTTTTCTGATTTCATCGTTGGTGAAACAACCTGTGATGGAAAGAAAAAAATGTTTGAATTGATGAATGATATCAAAGAAACGTATGTAATGCAGCTTCCATCCGTACGTGATGAAGCGGCTCTGGATGCGTGGGAAAAAGAAATTATTCGTTTTTGGAAGAAATTAGAAGATTTTTATCAGATTACGATCACAGAAGAAGATGTGAAAAAAGCAATTGAGCTGAAAAATAAAGAGCGTGACGTGATGCTTCGTTTTCTGGAACTGGGCAAATTAAATCCGGCACCGATTTCTGGTTATGAAATGGGAAGCCGTCTGGACAGCCTGGGATTTAATCCGGATATCGAAGGCAGATGCCGTATCATTGAAGAAAGAACGCAGGAAGTCATTAAAGACTGGGAAGAAAATTACAAAGGAAAACCATCCAGACGTCCAAGAATTCTGGTTACAGGATGTCCAAACAGCGGAATTCGTGAAAAAACGATTCGTGTAATCGAAGAATTGGGAGCAGATGTGGTAGCTTTTGATTGCTGTAATGGAACTCGTGAAAAGGTAGAAAAAGTAGATACTACGCTTCCGGTAACGAGAGCGCTTGCGAAAAAATATTTGAACATTAACTGCTCCGTTATGAGTCCAAATCAGACTCGTATGGATTACATCAGCGAAATGATTGACGATTATCAGGTGGATGGCGTGTTGGAACTGGTGCTGCAGGCTTGCCATACGTATGCGATTGAAGCTTATCATGTGAAAAAGACAGCAGCCAAAAAAGGTGTGCCATATTTGCGTATTGAAACCGATTATTCTACCGCAGACAGCGGACAGATCAATACCAGACTGGAAGCATTTATGGAGACATTGGAAAAATGAGTACATATTTTGTAGGGATTGATATCGGGTCCACAGCGTCCAAAACAGTAGTTTTGGATCAGGAAAAAGTGGTAGATGCGTTTACGCTGCCAACCGGATGGAATGGCAGGGAAACGGCAGAAAATATTTTCAGAGTATTAAAAGAAAAAGGCTATGCAGAAGACATGCGCTGTGTAGCAACCGGCTATGGGCGTGTTTGTGTGGATTACGCAGATAAGGTGGTGACAGAAATCACCTGCCATGGAAAAGGTGGTTGGGCGCTGTTTCAGAGAGATTGTCTGATTGTGGATGTCGGCGGTCAGGACACGAAGATTATTCAGATTGAAGACGGACATGTAAAGGATTTCCTGATGAATGATAAGTGCGCCGCAGGAACCGGGAAATTTATTGAGATTATGGCGACGCGCTTGGGATATAGTCTGGAAGAAATGTATGCGATGGCAGAAAAGGGAACACCATTGTCCATCAGTTCCATGTGTACGGTCTTTGCGGAATCCGAGGTGATTGGACATATTGGATCCGGAAAAGCGAGAGAAGATATTGCCGCAGGAGTAATTGACTCTGTGGCAGCCCGCGTGGTAAACTTGCTGATTCGCTATGGCGTGGCGCAGGAAATTGTGCTGACTGGCGGGTTGTGCGACAGCCCTTATTTCCTGAAAGTATTTTCCGGGAAGGCGAAAAAAGAAGTGAAAAGTCATCCATTTGCCAGATATGCAGGGGCGCTGGGGGCGGCTTTGACGGCGGCGAAGAAGACGACTATTGATTTGTAGGGGAAATAGTCCAAGACGTAAGTGCATTGGGGGAAAAGAAAGAATTGTGAGTAAAATCCTCCAAATGAACTGGTAAGCTCGAAGGAATTGGATGAGAAGAGAGATTTGTTGTGAAAATAACCCAAAGTGTTGGATGAAAAGGAAAAATTGTTCGGAAAAATAGTCCAAAGCCAGAGGCGATTGGGTGAAAAGAAAGAATTGCACAGGAAATCCTCCAAAGTGTTGGATGAAAAGGAAGGATTGTTCAGAAAAATAGTCCAAAGCCAGAGGCGATTGGATGAAAAGAAAGAATTGCGCGAGAAATAATCCAAAGTATTGGGTGAATATTAAGCAAAATCACAATTTTCATCCAATTTCCCTATATGGAAAATAAGGGAAGAAAGTTTGGCACTAAAAACGAAAGGAATTACAAAAGTGGAAAATATTGTATTTTGCAAAGGCGGTGGCTGTACAGCCAAGCTGGGTGCAGGGGTACTCAGTCGTGTGCTGAGTATGCTGCCAAGAGGACCTTACGATGAAAATTTGTTGATTGGATATGACAGCAAGGATGATGCTGCTGTTTATAAACTGACCGATGATGTGGCGGTTGTACAGACACTGGATTTCTTTCCGCCGATGGTGGATGATCCATATACGTTTGGGCAGATTGCTGCAACCAATGCGTTGAGTGATATTTTTGCCATGGGTGGTGAAGTGAAAACTGCATTGAATATCGTATGTTTCCCCGAGGATATGAGTCTGAATGTCCTGGGAGAAATCATGCGGGGCGGTGCAGAAAAAGTCATCGAAGCTGGTGGAACGCTGGCCGGCGGACATTCCATCGCGGATGACAGTGTGAAATATGGACTTTCCGTAACGGGCGTAGTGCATCCGGATAAAATTTACCCAAACAATATGGGGCAGCCGGGAGATATGCTGGTTCTGACCAAAAAACTGGGTGTAGGAATCATCTGTACGGCGAACCGCATCGGGGAGGCTTCCAAGGAAGCAATGCAGGAAGCCATAACATCCATGACAACGCTGAACAAAAAGGCAGCGGAAATTTCCAGACAATACCGTGTACATGCTTGTACGGATGTGACTGGTTTTGGATTTTTGGGACATTTGCATGAAATGATGGATGGAAAACATTCCTGCCATATTTTTGCAAATCAGGTTCCGATCATGCAGGAAGTGCTTCATTATGCGGATGAATTTTATCTGACAGCGGCGGCACAGAAAAACAGAAACCATGTGGGAGAATATGTGCAGTTTGAACATATTTCCTTTGCAATGGAAGAAGTTTTATTTGACCCACAGACTTCGGGCGGACTTTTGCTTGCCGTGCATCCGGAAGATGTGCAGAACATGGTAAAACAAATGCAGGAATGTGGATTACCAGCGACGATTGTCGGAGAAATTGTGGAAAAAGAAGATGTGGAAATACGTGTAATGTAAATTTGCGTATGTTTATCTGTAATTTGTTGGATAGATACAGATAGTTTTAAAATAGATAAGCGAGAAAATACGATGATTAAAAAAGAAATGAAACTTGTGATCACTTTTCATACAACAACAGCCGCCATGGCAATGGAGCAGGCATGTAAAGCGGCAAATGCGGATGGGAGATTGATTCCAGTACCGCGTGCGATTTCCGCAGGGTGTGGACTTGCCTGGTGTGCAAAGTTGGAAAGTGAAGAAAATTTACGGGCGTTGATGCTCGAAAAAGGGATTACGCCGCAGGAAGTACAGGCTTGTCTGGTGTAGCTATTATAAAAAATTGGCAGGATAAAATCATGATTTATTTAGATAATGCAGCGACCACCATGCGAAAACCGGAGGTGGTGGTGCAGGCAGTGACAGAAGCTATGTGTACCATGGGAAATGCCGGACGCGGTGTACATGATGCGGCTTTGGATGCTTCCAGAATTATTTTTGATACGAGAATGCGATTGGCAGAATTTTTTCATGCGGAGAGTCCGACACAGATTGTATTTACGATGAATTCCACAGAGAGTTTAAATATTGCCATCAAAGGGATTTTGGAAGCTGGTGATCATGTAATCACGACAGCATTGGAACACAATTCGGTGTTGCGTCCATTGTATGAGATGGAAGAAAAAGGTGTGGAATTGACGATTTTTCCAAGCGACAAACAAGGGCGAATTTGTTATGAAGATTTTGAAAAACATATAAAAGCAAATACGAGAGCAATTATTTGTACCCATGGTTCCAATCTGACAGGAAATCTGGTGGATATTGATCGTGTAGGTGCGATTGCGAAAGCGCATGGAATTTTGTTTGTGGTGGATGCTTCCCAGACAGCAGGGGTATTTCCGATTGATGTGCAGGAAATGAATATTGATATCCTTTGTTTTACTGGGCATAAAGGCTTGTTGGGACCACAGGGGACTGGCGGCATGTATGTGCGGGAAGGTCTTAAAGTGAAACCGCTGCTTTCAGGCGGAAGCGGGGTGCAGACATACAGCAAAAACCATCCGGCACAGATGCCGACGGCTTTGGAAGCTGGAACTTTGAATGCACACGGACTTGCCGGACTTCGGGCGGCAATCGGCTATTTACAGAGCATTGGTATAGATACCATTCGCAAAAAAGAACAAGAATTGATGTGGTATTTTTATGGGCAAGTGAAGGAAATACCGGGTGTGAAGATATATGGAGATTTTTCACAGCAGGAGCGATGTGCGATTGTTACATTGAATTTGTGGGAGTATGATTCTTCAGAAGTCAGCGATGCCCTGTTTATGAATTATGGAATTTCTACACGACCGGGTGCACATTGTGCACCATTGATGCATCAGGCATTGGGAACGGTGGAACAGGGCGCTGTGAGATTTAGTTTTTCACATTATAATACAAAAGAAGAAGTGGACCAGGTGGTCGAGGCACTGAGAGAATTGGCGAGTGAGGATTAGAAATATAATATGGAGGAGAAAAAGATGAACAAAACTGTAGACGCAAGAGGTCTGGCATGTCCATTGCCAGTAGTAAACGCAAAGAAAGCAGCAGAAGAAATGAAAGAAGGCGGCGTTCTTACCGTTCTGGTGGACAATGAAATTGCAGTACAGAACCTGCAGAAATTTGCAAAACAGAAAGGTTTCGAATCCGCTGGCGAAAAGAAAGCGGAAAAAGAGTATGAAGTGACGATTCAGGTGAATGCAGCCATGGAAAAGCCAGCAGCAGAAGAACAGAGTGAAGTGGAAGAAACTCAGGAAGAAGTAACCTGCAGCCCTGATTCCAGAAAAAAAGGTATGGTAGTTGTGCTTTCTGCAAATGTAATGGGTACAGGAGATGAAAAACTTGGAAAAGCTCTGATGAAAGCATTTGTATTTGCAGTGACAAAACAGGATTATTTACCAGAAACGATTCTTTGCTACAACACAGGTGCTTACCTGACTTGTGAAGGCGCAGACACATTGGAAGACATGAAGATTCTGGAAGCAGAGGGCGTAAATATTCTGACTTGCGGAACCTGTCTGGATTTCTATGGAATCAAAGACAAACTGGCTGTCGGAAGCGTAACAAATATGTATGAAATCGTAGAAAAGATGGAAATGGCTAAGAATATTGTAAGACCATAGGATGGCGGGAACATATACGATATGGTACCGCTGGAAAGTCAGATAAATCCAAACAGACATAAATTTTGTTAAAAAGGCAAAGACAGGCACTTTCACTAGGGAAGTGACCTGTCTTTGTCTTGCTATTCAAGGGTATTTTAGGTATAATATTTGTTAAGAAAATAACGTATTTGGGGATTTCGAAAACAAGCGGTGTGACATTGTAAACACAACAACAAGTTGTTGAAACCGCCAAGAAAGAAGAACAATCATGAAACACGTAATTATAGGAACGGCAGGTCATGTAGACCATGGAAAAACCTGTCTGATCAAGGCCCTGACTGGTATCGACACCGACCGTCTGAAGGAAGAAAAGAAAAGGGGAATCACCATTGAACTGGGATTCGCTTATCTGGATTTTCCGGGCGGTCAGCGTGTGGGAATCGTGGACGTGCCGGGGCATGAAAAGTTTGTCAGAAATATGCTGGCGGGCGCAGGCGGCATGGATCTGGCGATGCTGATAGTGGCTGCAGATGAAGGCATTATGCCGCAGACAGTGGAACATTTGGATATCCTTTCCATTTTGGGAATCAAAAAAGGGATTGTCGTTATTACCAAAACAGACCTTGTGGAGCCGGACTTTGTGGAACTGGTGCAGGAAGACATCAGCGAATTGGTGAAAGGAACATTTCTGGAAAATGCGCCGATGATTCCTGTTTCCGTGTACGAAAAACAGGGCTTGGATGAATTAAAGCAGGTTTTGAAACAGATGTGCGATTCCCTGCCGGAGCGCGGCGATGCGGGACATTTTCGACTGCCGATTGACCGCGTATTTTCACTGAAAGGTTTTGGTACGGTCGTGACGGGAACTTTGATGGAAGGTCGATTGAAGAAGAATCAGAATATCGTTTTGTATCCGGAAAATGAACCTGTCAAAGTGAGAAGTATTCAGGTACATTCTAAAGATGTGGATGTGGCTCTTGCCGGGCAGCGTGTGGCGATCAATGTGCCGGACCGAAAGAAAGAAGAAATTCTGCGCGGAGATGTGTTGGCGACTGCGAAAAGTCTGTTTCCGACCAGAATGATTGACGTGAAAGTAGAAGTTTTGAAGCATACGGAGCGTGTGATCAAGCATGGAAGCCGGGTACATATTTATCATGGAACGAAGGAACTTCTTGGGAAAATTGTCTTGATGCAAAAAGACGAGCTGAAAGCGGGAGAATCTGCTTACGCGCAGCTTCGTCTGGAAGAAGAAACGGTGGTTCGCAAAGGGGATCATTTCGTACTGCGTTTTTATTCGCCGGTGGAAACCATTGGTGGCGGCGTGGTGTTGGATGCCTGTCCGCACAAACATCGTAAAAATGACAAAAAGGCCTATGCTGCATACCAGATCAAGGAACATGGAACACCGGAAGAATTGCTGGAACTTGCTGTGAAAGAACATCAAAGATGTTTTTATACCACCAAAGAACTGATAGACAAATGCTCTCTGGATAAGACCAAAGTGAAAGTGTGTCTGCAAAAATTGACAGAACAGAAGATATTGATACCGATTGCGGAAGATATTTACATCCATAAGGATGAAATGAAAGTATATGAAAAACAGGTGGTTCGCTATTTGGATTCCTATCACAAGGAATTTCCTTTGAAAGAAGGAATGGGAAAAGAAGAAGCCAGAAATAAACTGGAACTGGGTGTTCATGTCAAATATGCCGATGCGATTTTGGAAATCCTGAAACAAAATAAGATCATCAAAGAGCAAAAAGGTCTCATCAGCAAATTTAAATTTAAAGTAGTGGTCAAAGATGATGAAAATGAAATGATTCGCCAGA
This sequence comes from Ruminococcus sp., assembly GCA_036308845.1. GTDB lineage: Bacteria > Bacillota > Clostridia > Lachnospirales > Lachnospiraceae > Oliverpabstia. The sequence continues at coordinate 33,079 of JAXJUX010000064.1, read as the reverse complement.
TTACACAGGATTATCTGGCGGCAGGTTTTTCACCGTTGGCGACCAGTACGTATTTGAAAGAACATCAGAAACAAAAGAAATTTCAGGCGGTATTTACCTCCCTTTTGAATAAAAAAGTGTTGATTCGTCTGGATGACTTGTATTGTATGCATCAGGAATATTATGAAAAGGCGAAAGTGGCATTTACAAAAGTTGCTGCCGAAAATGAGGTAGTCGTGCTTGGTGCATATCGTGACGAACTGGATTGTTCCAGAAAAGTAGCCTTGGCGCTGCTGGAACATTTTGATAAAAACGGTTTTACCAGAAAAACCGGGGAAGGAAGAATTCTGCGATAATATGAACAGACAGGAATATTTCAGAAAAATACCCAAGGTGGATATTTTATTAAAAGAAGAAAAAATACAGAACTTATGTGAAACATATGGTCGCGGATTCGTTCTGGACTGCATCCGTCATGCGTTGGATGAATTAAGAACTCTGATACAGACAGGGGAAGAAGTTGAGATAGAAGCTGCGCTGAAGGATTTTGTCAGCTCGGTGGAACATAGAGTAAAAGAAGAATCGGTGTATTCGTTGAGAAAAGTCTGTAACGCAACCGGCATCATTTTACACACCAATCTGGGGCGTGCACCCCTTGGAAATGTGCAAAAAGAGGCGATGATTCAGGCAATGTGTGGATATTCTAATCTGGAATACAATTTGGAAACGGGTTCCAGAGGAAAACGCTGGACGCATTATGCAGACTTGATTTCAAAAGTGACCGGGGCGGAAGGCGCAATTGCCGTTAACAACAATGCGGCTTCGCTGACTTTGATTTTCAGTGCGCTGACGAAGGGAAAAGAAATTATCGTTTCCCGCGGCGAATCGATTGAGATTGGCGGACGTTTCCGTATTCCGGAAGTGATTGAAGAAAGCGGTGCCAAACTGCGTGAGGTGGGAACGACCAATCGTACCCGTATTTCGGATTATGAAAAAGCGATTACCGAAGAAACGGGTGCGCTTTTAAAGGTACATACCAGCAATTATAAAATTGTGGGATTTACAGAAGAAGCAAGTCTGGAAGAACTGTCTGCGTTAGGGAAAAAATACAACCTTCCGGTAATCATGGATCTTGGCAGCGGCGTTTTGGTGAATCTGGAAAAATACGGACTCGCCCATGAACCGACGGTGCAGGAAATGATAAAAAAAGGTGCGGATTTGGTGTGTTTTTCCGGAGACAAACTGCTTGGCGGTCCGCAGGCCGGCATCATCGCAGGCAAACGAGAGTACATCAAAGCAATAGAAAATTATCCGCTGATGCGTGCCATTCGTCTGGACAAATCCACGATAGCAGCTCTTTCGGCTACGTTTCGGGAGTATCTGGATGAAGAACGGGCGATTAAACATATTCCGGTGCTGACCATGATCGCAAGACCACTGGATGAATTGAAAAAACAGGCAGAAACGATTTGGGCAGAAATGATTGATTATTGGAGAAATGCCCGTCTCGTGGTAGAACCGAGCAGTTCCATGGTGGGCGGTGGTTCCTTACCGGGCGAAGAACTGGCAAGTTATGCATTGACGATTGCACCGAAAGGCAGATCTTGTGAAGAACTGGCGGCGCAGATGCGACAGTTGCCGGTTCCGATTATTGTACATATTAAAAATGACAAAATCTGGCTGGATATGCGAACCGTTATGCCAGAAGAAGTATCATTTATTATCGAAGGATTGCAGAACGTTTTAGCCTGAGGAGGTGTGCCGATGGAAAAAAAGACGATTTTGATTCAAAAGATCAGAGAAAGTCAGTTGATAGAAAAAGAAGATGAAGTGGCAATTGAGCAGCAGATTCCTATTTCGTTTTTGGACGGAAGACAGATACAAGTGACCTGCACGCCTACTTATATAGAAGAAATGGTTTTGAGCCGAAGATTTTTGGCGGGAGATTTTACGGCGGAAGAAAAGAACATGTATGTTGTATCAGAACACTCCCCAAAAACGCTAATGCAGGTTGAGACGGAAGAAATTTTCAGAATCGCCAAAGATTCGTTTGAAAATCCAGGACCGCTCTTTGTAGATACCGGGTGTGCACACAGTTGTGCCCTTGTTCAAGATGGAAAGGTACTTTGCTGTATCGAAGATATCGGAAGACACAATGCGCTGGATAAGGTGATCGGGTATGCCCTGAAACATCAGATTTCAATGGCGAATTCATATGTATTTACCAGCGGGCGCATTTCCAAAGATTATCTGCAGAAAGCCATTGCTGCCGGATTTCCAATGGTAGTATCGAGGGCTGCAGTGACAGACAGTGCGGTGGAACTGGCGAAAGAGAAACAGGTAACATTGCTTGGATTTATCCGAAAAAATACAGGCAATTTGTATTGTGAAGGAAGCGTTAAAATTCGATGAATAGAGAAAACATGTATTCCCTCTTGCTTTTGGCAGGAGGGAAAAGTTCCCGTATGGGAAAAGATAAGGCGGAATTGTTGTATGAAGGAAAAACATTTCTGCAAAATCTGATGGAAAAGGCGGAGCAGTTGGGACTTACCCAAATCTATCTGTCCGGACATCATAGCAGTGAGGAAAAGGCGCAGATTGTGTGGGATATTTATCAGGAGCGAGGGCCTCTGGGCGGGATTCATGCGTGTATGAGGGAAATGAAAACTCCATTTTGTCTGGTGCTTCCGGTGGATGTGCCGCAGATTCCTGTGGAGATTCTGGAGGAAATCCTGATCTACCATGAAACTCACACAATCGAAGAAAAGGGAAAACAACTGCCGCTTTTGTTGGAACATGGGGACCGATTGGAGCATCTGATCGGTATTTATCCTCTTTCCATGGCAGATTTTATAGAAGAAAAGATCAAGGACCATCCGGCAGCCGTTCATCGGATGCTGAAAGAATGGGGCGTCGTGCCCTATCGGATGGAAATTCAGCCGTGGCAGGCAGAAAATATTAATACACAGGAGGCTTACGAAGCACTTCTGGCACAAAAGGAAAGGAACACAGTATGTTAGTTGGAATTACACTGGAAGAAGCGGTCTCCCTGATTTGTCAGGAAGCAAAGAAATGTGAACAGGCAGCAGAAATATCGGTGGAAGAAGCTGGTGGCTATTGTCTGGCAGAGGATGTGTATGCACAGATTGACAATCCCCCATTTCCACGTTCTCCGTTGGATGGCTATGCCGTAGATGCCGCAGATCTTGTTGGAGTATCGAAGGAAAATCCGGCAGTTTTGCGTGTGGTGGATTGCGTGTATGCCGGAGAAGACGGACAGGCGAAAGTGTTGAAGCGTGGGGAAGCCATCCGCATTATGACAGGGGCACCATTTCCACAGGGCAGCAACACGGTAGTCAGACAGGAAGATACCGATTATGGAGAAGAAATCGTTCATATTTATAAAGAACAAAAGGCATTTGATAACTACTGTTATCAGGGCGAGGATTATGAAAAGGGTACGCTGATGCTGAAAAAAGGCGAGCGTATTACCTTTGCAGAACAGGGAATTCTTGCCGGATTGGGAAGAACAAGCGTAAAAGTGTGCAAGAAGCCAGTGGTTCGTATGCTGACGACAGGGGATGAAGTGTGTGCGCCGGGCACAACACTTTTGTCGGGAAAAATCTATGATTCTAATACCATGATGGTTTCCTGTCGTATGCAGGAACTGGGAATCCCGCTTGCCAGCAAAAAGCATGTGGCTGACAGTGAAGAAGTGATGGCAGAAGAATTGAAACAGGCCTGTCAGGATGCAGATATTATTATCACGACAGGCGGTGTGTCGGTGGGAAAGAAGGATATTTTGCATGGCGCACTGGAAAAGCTGGGTGCAAGAAAAATATTCTGGAGAGTGCGGATTCAGCCGGGAACACCAACCATTTTCTCTGTCTATGAAAATACACTGATTATTTCTCTTTCTGGAAATCCGTTTGGTGCGATGGCAAATCTGGAACTTCTGGTTCGTCCGCTGTTGCATGAAATGACAGGCGACAGCCGTTATGTGATGAAACAAAAAGAGGGAATCATGAAAGTGGAATTTCCGAAAAAGAGCAAAGGACGCCGTTTTGTGAGAGCTATTTATAATGATGGTGAAATAACATTGCCGAATGGTCTGTTTTCTTCTGGTGCAATCGGAAGTTTACGTGGCTGTAACTGTTTGCTGGATATTCAGCCGGGGACTCCTGCTATTCCAGTTGGGGAAAAGGTGACGGTATGGATGCTGTAAAGAAGCCTTTCATGGTGGCTGTCAGTGGCGTGAAAAATTCAGGAAAGACCACATTTTTGGAACATCTGGTGCCGGAATTGAAAAAAAGAGGAGTTTGCGTGGCTGTGATCAAACATGACGGGCATGAATTTGAACCGGATGTAGCGGGGACAGATACCTGGAAACTGCGAAAAGCTGGGGCGTATGGAACGGCAATTTTCTCCAAAGGGCAGTGGATGATGGTCAAACAGCAGCCGGATATGGATGAGAAAGAGATTGCAAAATGCTTTCCGGAGGCGGATGTTATTTTGCTGGAAGGGTTCAAATATTCCAAATATCCGAAGTTTGAAATTGTGAGAAAAGGAAATTCGGAGGAAAGTGTATGCGATCCGAGTACACTTTTAGGACTTGTCACAGACACAAGACTTGTGTTACCGGAAGTGCCGGTGTTAGGACTTTCGGATTGGGAGAAGGCGGCGGATTTAGTTGTGGGATTGTATCAGAATTACGGACTCCCAGTTGAAAAGTCCGTAATAAAATGGTAAAATTATAGTAGTGGCATGTCTTCGTCAGGAGATTGTCAAAATAATAACAAAGAAGGGGGTAACTGTCATGGCTTTAAAAGAAGTTCAGTCAACTTGTGCTTATTGTGGTGCTGGTTGTCAGATTTTATTCAGAGTGGATGAAGCGAAGAATAAAATTGTAGAAGCTGTTCCTGCAATGGGAAGAACAAATGCTGGAACTTTATGTCTGAAGGGACATTACGGATGGGACTATCTGAATGACCCACAGATCCTGACAAAACGTCTGCGCAAACCAATGATTCGCAAAGGCGGAAAAAAATCTCCTCTTGTGGAAGTTTCATGGGAGGAAGCGATTTCTTACGTGGCAGAACGCCTGAATGAAATCAAAGCGAAATACGGCCCAGACACTATTATGGGAACCGGTTCCGCTCGTGGACCTGGAAACGAGGCTAACTACCTCATGCAAAAATTTATGCGCGCGTGTATCGGTACAAACAACGTCGATCACTGCGCCCGAATATGACATGCGCCATCTGTAGCGGGTCTACAGTACTCTTTGGGTTCAGGCGCAATGACCATGGGCATTCCTGAGATTGAGGATGCCGGCTGTTTATTATGCTTCGGTTACAACGGAGCAGATTCCCATCCGATCGTAGCGAGACGTATCGTTCGCGGAAAACAGAAGAGAATGAAAATTATCTGTGTTGACCCACGTGTGACAGAAACCGCACGTATTTCCGATATGCACCTGCAGTTAAAAGGTGGTTCCAACCTTGCTTTAGTAAATGCAATGGCAAACGTAATCTGGAATGAAGGTCTGGCAGATCTTAAGTTTATCGAAGAACATACCAATGGATTCGATGAATTCCTGAAAGTAATTGAAAAATACACACCAGAATATGCAGAAACAATTTCTCATGTACCAGCAGAAGAAATCCGTAAAGCTGCTCGTCTGTATGCAACTACAAAACCAGCCATGATCCTGTATGGTATGGGTGTTTGTCAGTTTACACAGGCAGTAGACGTAGTTAAAGGTCTGGCAAACCTGGCTTTGATGACAGGTAACTTTGGTGGACCATCTATGGGTATCGGACCTGTTCGTGGACAGAACAACGTACAGGGTGCCTGCGACATGGGCGCATTGCCAAACTGCTATCCTGGATATCAGAGTGTAACAGATCCAGTGATTCGTGAAAAATTCGAAAAAGCTTGGGGCGTTCCTCTGTCTGATAAAGTTGGTTGTGCAATTACACACGTTCCTCATCGCGTGCTGGAAGAAAAAGATGAAACAAAACGAATTCATGCTTATTACATTTTTGGTGAAGACCCTGCACAGTCTGACCCAGATCTGGCTGAAATCAGAGAAACTCTGGATAAATGTGATTTCGTAGTAATGCAGGATATTTATATGAACAAAACAGGTTTGCACGCAGATGTTATTCTCCCATCTACTGCATGGGGCGAACATGACGGTGTATACTCCTGTGCGGACCGTGGTTTCCAGAGAATCCGCAAAGTCATCGAACCAGACCCAGGTCTGAAGACTGACTGGCAGATCATTCAGGAAATTTCCACTGCTATGGGATATCCAATGCATTATGAAAATACCGAAGAAATCTGGAACGAAATGATTGATCTGTGTCCAAGTTTCAAAGGTGCTACATACGAAAAAATGGAAAAATACGGATCTGTTCAGTGGCCTTGCCGCGACAAATCCATGGAAGATAAGGGAACACCTTACCTGCACAAAGGCGGAAAATTTGCGACAAAAGACAACCGTGGTGTATTCTATGCAACCGATTGGCATCCACCAATGGAATTGGAAAACGACCAGTATCCAATGTCTCTGTCAACAGTCCGTGAAGTAGGTCACTATTCTGTACGTACTATGACTGGTAACTGCCGTACTCTGCGCAATCTGGAAGACGAACCAGGCTGGGTACAGATGAATACACAGGATTGCGAACGTATGGGTCTTGTGAAAGGTGAACTTGTTAAGATTCTTTCCAAACGTGGTTACTGTATTACACGTTGTCTGCCAACAGACCGTGTAAAACCAGGTGCAACTTATATGACCTACCAGTGGTGGATTGGTGCTTGTAACGAGCTGACCAATGCAAAACTGGATCCAATCAGTAATACACCAGAGTACAAATACTGTGCTTGCCGTGTAGAAAAAATTGCCGATCAGGAATGGGCAGAAAATCATGTCAAAGAACTTTACGATGAAATTCGTGAACAGATGGGCATTGCAATTGGAAAGGGGGATAAATAAATGAATTATTTTGTAAAAGGAAACCCTGACCTTTGTATTGGATGCCGTACTTGTATGATTGGATGTGTAGTAGCACATACAGGGCTGCATATTTTTGAAGTAGACCCTGATTCCTATACATTTAATCCAAAACTGCATATGGTAAAAACAGCTACCATCAGTGTACCGGTACAGTGTAAACATTGTGAAAATCCGGCTTGTATGGCAGCATGTCCAGTAGGAGCGATTTCTCAGAAAGACCATGGCGTAATCATCGATACCAGCAAATGTATGGGATGCAAATCCTGTATGGATGCCTGTCCATTTGGTGCAATTGATATGGTTCCTGAAGCAGGAAAATATCAGGCTGATGGAAAAGAAAAAATGGTGGCTAACAAATGTGACCTTTGTTCTGGTGTTCCAGGAGGTCCGGCTTGCGTACGTGTATGTCCAACCGCAGCACTGACTCTTGTAAAAGAAGAAGAACTGGAAGATGCGATGGCACGCAAACGTATGGAAGCAGCCAAGAATATGTTCCGTGAAAACAACTCACAGAACTAGAGAGGTGTTAAAAATGGGTAAAAATTTAGGATCATTCGTTGTTGGTGACAGCACGAAATGTACCGGCTGTAAAGCATGTGAAGTTGCTTGCTTTACAGTACATAGCCGTCAGAACAATCCTATGGGAAAAACCGTAGGTTCCGTAACTGTTCCGGTTACACCAAAACTGTATCTGACAAAATTTGACCAGGGTTGTATGCCAATTCAGTGTAAACATTGCGAAGACGCTCCTTGCTTAAATGTTTGTACAAAAGGCGCAATCAGCCGCGTAAACAATCAGGTGATTGTGAACCCTGAAAAATGTATTGGCTGCAAAGACTGTATGCAGGCTTGTCCATTTGGCGCTATTGCACTGCTTCCTTATGCAAAAGGCGGTAAAGTAGTAGCTCAGGTAAGTGGAGAAACAAAAGTATGTGCATCCAAATGTGATCTCTGTGAAGGTATCGAAGGCGGACCAGCATGTGTACGTGTCTGTCCTCATCAGGCACTTCGTCTGGTAGATCCGGAAGCAGAAAGAGAAGCAAAAAATATCAAAGCAGCAGAAGCACTGCTTATGACCAAAAACTGGAGATAAGGGAGGACAAACATGATAGTAGCAATAGATAAAAATCTTTGCACAGGCTGCCGTGAATGTGCAGAAGTCTGTCCTGCCTATGCCATCGTAGGTGAGCAGGGCCAGCCACAGACTATTGACACAAGCAGATGTGTTATGTGTGGACAGTGTGTGCAGAAATGTAAATCTTACGTTTCTGTTTTAACACATGGAAAAGATGCTTATGAAAAAGTGAAAAAAGAAAGAAATATTCCAGACTGTGTACAGGAACCATTGTTTGCAGCTCATGCAGTATGCAACCTGGATAAAGTAGAAGCAGCACTGGCAGATCCGGATAAAATCACAGTTGTACAGTGTGCACCAGCAGTACGTGTAGCAATCGCTGAAGAATTTGGCGCTGAACTTGGTACTCTGGCAGCAGGCAAACTGGCAGCAGCACTTCGTGCTATCGGATTTGACCGTGTATATGACACCAACTTCCCTGCTGACGTAACCATCATGGAAGAAGGTACAGAGCTGATCAAACGTGTAACAGAAGGTGGAACACTTCCAATGTTTACATCCTGTTGTCCAGGATGGGTAAAATTCATGGAAAACAACTACCCTGAAATCAAAGAACATCTGTCCTCCTGTAAGAGTCCTCAGCAGATGGGTGGAGCAATCTTCAAAACATATGGTGCTGAATTGGAAAATACAGACGGTTCTCATATTTACAGCGTATCTGTAATGCCATGTACCTGTAAAGAATTCGAATGTGAACGTCCGGAAATGAAAGACAGCGGATACCGTGATGTAGACGTTGCTATCACAACAAGAGATCTGGCTTGGCTTATCAAATCCAAAAACATCAACTGGGATGAACTGGAAGATGCAGAATTTGACCAGCCATTGGGTCTGTACACAGGTGCTGGTACAATTTTCGGTGTTACTGGTGGTGTTATGGAAGCAGCTATCCGTACAGGATATGAACTGATCACAGGACAGCCAATTCCAAGCGTTGAAGTAACAGCAGTAAGAGGTACCGAAGGATTCCGTACATCCAACATCAAAGTTGGCGATCTGACTTTGAAAGTTGGTGTTGTAACAGGATTGAAAAATGTGATTCCAGTAATCGAAGCAATGAAAGCCGGCGAATTGGATCTGCACTTCATCGAAGTTATGACATGTCCAGAAGGATGTGTAAGCGGCGGCGGTCAGCCAAAACTTCTGATGGATACAGACAGAGAAGAAGCTTATGCAGCAAGACGTGCAGCAACATTTGCGCATGATGCAGAACTTCCATACAGAAAATCACACGAAAATCCAGCAATCAAGAAGATTTACGATGAATTCCTGGAAGCTCCAAACAGCCATATTGCACATCATTTACTGCATACAAAATATTGTATCAAATAAAATGAGATAAAGATTCCCCCTGAAATTCGCTTTGGCGGATTTCAGGGGGATTTTTTGTTTTGATACCTCAGGTGGAGAAACTCGTAAAGCGAGATTCTTCATCATGTTCTTGAAAATGAATAATACTGCTGTACAAATTTGATAAACTGATCCACATAAGGTCTTGTAACATTATTTTTATGATAAATCAGATACAAGGACCGGGTGGCCAGCGATTTTGGCAGATCAAATGCAAGCAGACGTTTTTCTTTTACAAAATTTTCCGCTGCTTTTTCTGAGATGAAGGAAACCCCAAGGCCGCTGGCGGTCAGATTTTTCAGAGATTCCTGATCATTGATGCGTGCAACCACATTGAGTTCTTCCGGCTGAATGCCCATACTTTCTAAAATGTAATCGGCCCGTTTTAAACTTCCGCTTCCATTTTCTCTCATGATAATTGGCGTGTTTCGCAACAAATCGGCTGTAATCTGTGGATTCTTTTTCAGATTCAGAAAATATTCATTGACCGGTGTGATCATAACAATGCGATCTTCATAAAATGGTGTGCAGTTCAGCAGTTTGTTTTCGCATGGCATACCAATCATGCCCACATCGTATTGCCCGCTCAGCATGGCATCTACAATTCCCTGGCTGTCATTTTGATGCACATTGAAATATACATCAGGAAATAAACTTCCAAATTCGGGAAGAATTTCCGGAATGATGTAGGCAGATGGAATGGTAGATACGCCCAGTTGGATCATTTTCTGTTTTTCGGAAGACCAGCTTTTCAGCAGATTATCACGAAGGGAAAGAATGTCGGAGGCACATTTATACAATTCCCATCCGCGAGGAGTGATTTCAATATTTTTGGTCGTGCGGATGATCAGCGGGGTCTGCAATTCTTCCTCCAATGCCTGCATGTGAGAGCTAATGGTAGGCTGTGAGATATATAAATGTTTGGCAGCGTTTGTAAAACTTTTGTATTTTACAATTGCCACAAAAGATTCCAATTGTTTAAAGTCCATAGTGTCCTCCTATTTGTAAAATGTGTGCGAGAGCAGACAGTGCAGTATCCACGTCTTCTCGGGTGTTCCACCAACCAAAGGCAAAACGGATAGTTCCCGTTGGGTAGGTATGTAAAGTTTGATGTGCGGAAGGGGCACAATGCAGTCCAACACGGGTCATGATTCCGTATTCTTCATCCAGTTCGTAAGCTGCCTGCGCGGTATCCATCTGCAGCGTCTGGATAGAAACGACACCCGTACGCTCGACAGTATCCTGTTTGCCGATTAAACGGATATATTTTCCACAAGGGTCGAGATTTCGCAGTCCTTCTAAAAAGTATGCAGTCAGAGAAAGTTCATGTTCTCGAATTGCATCCATTCCGGTTTCCAAAATCCATTGTAAAGAGGCGTGCAGCCCAACAATTCCAGGAAGATTCATCGTTCCTGGTTCGAAGCGGTCTGGCATGAAGGTTGGAATTTCTTCTGTATGACTGATGCTTCCGGTTCCGCCGGAAAGCAGCGGGTCGATCAGAGAAATCATTTCTTCCTGCAGGATAAATCCGCCAATCCCCTGCGGCCCCAATAATCCTTTGTGTCCTGTAAATGCCAGAGCGTCAATATGCATCGTATCCATATGAACAGGAAATACACCAGCAGTTTGGGCACAGTCTACGATAAATTTGAGACCATGCTGTTTACAAAATGCGCCGACCTTTTCGATTGGAAGAAGGGTTCCGCAGACATTGCTTGCATGAGTCATGATAATGGCTTTGGTATTTTTTTGAATCAGAGTCTCAAGCGTGTAAAAGCACAGGCTTCCATCCGAATTGCAGGGAATGCGGGTAAAGGAAACACCGTGTGATTCCAGTTGAACCAGCGGACGCATCACTGCGTTGTGTTCCATGGAGGAAACCAGCACATGATCCCCAGGTTTTAAGAATCCTTTGATAATGACATTTAGACTTTCCGTCACATTTTTCGTGAAAATTACATTTTTACAAGAGGGACCATGGAACAAATCGCAAAGCAGTTGTCGGGTTTCGTACACGATTTCCTCTACGCTGTAGGCATCGTTATAGCATCCGCGATTGATGTTGCTCCCGATTTGGGTCATATAGTGATAGACAGCATCCGCAACCGCAGGAGGTTTGGGAAAAGTAGTGCTGCCGTTGTCCAGATATATTTTTCGATTCATAACAGATATCCTTTATATAGTATAATTTTGTATTAAAACCAGTATAATATATATTTATTTGAAAAACAAATAAATATATTAAAATCATTGATAATTATGATTGGAGTTCGCGAAATGGTATTGGTATACTGGAACTGTTCTATCTATTTATATATCATACATTAGGAGGAAATTGAAAATGAAAAATGAAAAAACCAGTATCATAATTGCTGGTGGCATCATTGGTATCATCGGAGCAATGCTGGTATTCTTTGGAAATCCTGCAAACATGGGATTTTGTATCGCTTGTTTCCTGAGAGATACATCTGGTGCCCTGGGGCTTCACAGAGCTGCGGCAGTGCAGTACATTCGTCCGGAAATTATCGGTCTTGTACTTGGTAGTTTTGTGCTTGCTATGGCAAAAAAAGAATTTTTGCCAAGAGGTGGAAGCGCACCTTTGACACGTTTTGTATTAGGATTTTTTGTAATGATCGGATGTCTGATGTTCCTTGGATGTCCATTCCGTATGGTTCTGCGTCTGGCTGGCGGAGATCTGACAGCGGTTTTGGGTCTGCTTGGATTTATCGCAGGTATTCTTTGCGGTATCTTCTTCCTGAACAAAGGATATTCTTTGAAACGTACATATAAAATGCCAAAATTAGAAGGCAAAATGTTTGTATGCGTTCAGGTTGCTTTCCTGATTCTGCTGGTAGCAGCTCCATCCTTCATCTTCTTTACAGAAGAAGGCGGTGGCCCAGGTGCAAAACATGCAGCAATCCTTATCAGTTTAGCAGCAGGTCTGATCGTTGGTGCTCTTGCACAGCGTACAAGACTGTGTATGGTTGGCGGTATCCGTGATTTCGTACTGTTCCGTGAATGGAAACTGCTGGCTGGTTTTGTTGCAATTATTGTCAGCGCATTGGTTGTAAATCTGATTCTGACAGGTGTGACAGATGGTACATATTTTACACTTGGTATGGCAGGACAGCCAGTTGCTCATACAGATGCTTTATGGAACTTCCTGGGAATGCTTCTGGCAGGATTCGGCTGTGTACTTCTTGGCGGATGCCCATTGCGTCAGTTGATTCTGGCTGGTGAAGGAAATACAGACAGTGCAGTTACAGTACTTGGTCTGATGGTTGGAGCTGCATTCTGCCATAACTTTGGTTTGGCTTCCAGCGCAGAAGGTCCAACAGCAAATGGTAAAATCGCAGTCATCATCGGTATCGTTGTAGTAGCCGCTATTGCTGCTCTCAACACATTTCGCAAAAGTGAAAACTAAAGGAGAATAGTCATGAGTTTATTAGATGCAAGAGGACTTTCCTGTCCGGAACCAGTCATCATGATTCGTAAAGCAATGATGAGTAAAGCTGCTTCTTATGAAATGGTGGTAGACAATCCAACATCCAGAGAAAATGTAACTCGTTATGCAGAGCATCAGGGATACAAAGTAACTTATACAGAAAAGGATGGAGAATACACACTCTCCATGAAGAAATAAAATGGTATATATTGCAACTTTTTATTCCCATTTTGGGGCAGTGCACTTTAAAAAGATTTGCCAGAGCAAAGGATTTGCAGCGAAAATGATGCCTGTGCCAAGGGATTTGAGCAGTAGTTGCGGAACTTGTGTCCGTTATGAAGGAAATGATCCATGCCCGACAGGTTCTTATCCGGAGGAAGTGGAGCAGGCAGTTCTTGTCACCAATCAAGGGTATGAGGTTTTGTATCGGGCAGAAAACAGCTAAGGAGTAGTCTATGGAAACAGATGTAAAATTAACAAAACTTGCCAAATGTGCTGGCTGCGGCGCAAAAGTGGGAGCTGGTACATTAGTGCATATGCTGGAAGGATTTCAGACGCATCAAGATCCGCGCTTGATCGTTGGGTATGATAAGAGTGATGATGCCAGTGTGTATGTTATTGACGAACAGACGGCATTGATTCAGACCACGGATTTCTTTCCGCCAATTGTAGATGATCCTTATTTGTATGGAAGAATTGCTGCAACGAATGCGCTCAGTGATGTGTATGCTATGGGCGGAGAACCGAAGCTGGCGCTGAACATTATGTGCCTTTCGGAAACCATGGATCAGGAAACGGTGCAGCAGATTTTAAAAGGTGGATACGATGCGGCGTATGATGCTGGTGCAATCATTACCGGCGGTCACACCATCCATGGGGCAGAACCTATTTATGGATTGGCAGTTTCCGGATTTGTACATCCGCAAAAGGTGCTGACAAACAGCAATGCCAAACCAGGTGATGCATTGATTCTTACCAAACCATTGGGAATCGGTATTGTGACAACCAGTGCGAAAGCAGACATGGTGGAAACCGAGGTCATGGAGCGCATCTATCGTCAGATGGCGACACTGAATAAAACTGCAAGAGACATTATGGTAAAATATCCGGTTCATAGTTGTACGGATGTAACGGGATTTGCACTTTTGGGTCATAGCTTTGAAATGGCACAGGGAAGTGATTGTACGATTCATATCCAGGTTAGCCAAGTTCCTTATCATGAAGAAGCCTATGAACTGGCATCCATGGGATTTATCCCTGCAGGTGCTTATCGCAATCGGGAATATGCGGAAAGTTCTGTGAAGGTGTGCGGAAATATCAGCCGTGCTATGCAGGATATTTTGTATGATCCACAGACGAGCGGTGGTTTACTGATTGCCCTTCCAAAAGAGGATGCGCAAGCGTATCTGGAGGAAATGCAAAAACACATTCCAGAGGCTGCGCTGATTGGGTATGTGACAGAAAAAGAAGACGCATGGATTTGCCTGGAAGAATAATGTAAATACGAGTAATCGGGATTGAATTTGATAAGTCCTCATTTTACTGAATGAACCAGTAAAATGGGGGCTTATTATTTTTGAAAATGTCAAGCGGGATTCTAAATTCCCCGCACCTCCACCAAATTCGTATGCTGCGGGTTCCCTTTCGCCAGTGGCGTTGGCGTTGCGGATGTCAGCACATTGATGGATGCATTAATATCCCGTCCTTGTGTATCAGTCTGATGCCATGCACCCTGAGCCAGTGCAGTCACGCCCGGTACAATCTGCTCCGTAATATATATCGGAACAATCAGTTTCCCTCGGTCATTCCAAACTTCCGTCAAATCACCGGATTGCAGATTCCGTTTGGCAGCGTCGGATGGATGCATCCACAATTGCTGTGGATATTTCGCTTTCAAATCTTCATTATTAAAATGCAGGGAATGACAGCGTCCCATCGTATGCCATCCAATCAATTGAAGGGGATATTGTGCATTTTTTCCCGGCCCTTCAGTTGCCTCCACATATCCGGGAACCGCCGGAATCGATGGATGATGCAGCGATTCCAGTTCGGGAGAGTAGATTTCGATCCTTCCGGAAGGGGTAGCAAACGTTTTTTCGCCCTTTCTTTCAGCTTCAAAGGCAATCACCTTTGGCGGATTTGGATAAATAAAAATCCCTTCTCGTTTCAAAGTATCATAATCCGGCATCCATTCTGTCGGTGTTTTCTTTTGATTATAGGAAATTCTAGCAGTTTCGTATATTTCTCTTAACCAGTCCCTGTAATCCTCGTGTCCGCAGGAAAATGCTTCTCCAAGACCTAAATTCTTTGCGATTTCCAATAACCAGTCAAATTCAAATCGACTTTCACCGACTGGTGGAACGACTTGATTGGAAAATCCAAGAAAGCTTCCCTGATTCCATGGCGGCGTAATGTTATCGCCTTCCAGCATAGAAGTTGCCGGAAGTACAATGTCAGCAAATTTGGCGCTTGGTGTCAGAAATAAATCACTGCACACGATAAATTCGCAGAGGGATTCTTCTTCCAGAATCTTTTTCGTGCGGTTGATGTCACTATGCTGGTTGATGAGACAGTTTCCAGCAAGGCTAAAGAGCATTTTAATTCCGCAATCCAGATGTTTGGCGCCTTTTAGACCATCGGTTTCACCAAAATCTGTCCCTTTTAAAATAGCATCTGTCCACAGAAAAACTGGGATTTTTGCTTTTACAGGGTTTTCCACCTGAGGCATGGAAGGAACATCAATGGTGTGGCATTGGCCGGCGCCGGCAGCCCAACCGCCGGAGATTCCGACATTTCCCGTCAGGCAGGCGAGCATAATGCCGCCGCGGGCAAACTGTTCCCCATTTTCATGACGCTGTCCGCCGTATCCTTGCATGAGTGCTGCAGGTTTTGCAAGGGCGTATTTGCGAGCGAGCGTAGTGATGCACATTTCTGAAATTCCGGTGATGGCAGAAGCCCATGCCGGTGTTTTTGGTATGCCGTCAGTTTCGCCATTCAGATAGGAAAAATATTTATCAAAGCCAAGGCAGCGTTCTTCCACAAAAAAGTGATCGTACAAATCCTCTTTCCAAATCACATAAGCCATAGCATCCATAAGTGCACTGTCTGTTGTTGGTTTGACACCAATCCATTCAGCATTCAGCGTTTTCGCGGTTGCATTTTTTCGCGGATCAATGACGATGATCTCGGTGCCGTTCTTTTTTGCTTTGCGGAGCCAGTACATCAGGTTGTCGAAGCGGGTTTCCGCAGGATTGTGCGCCCACAAAATGATCAGTTTGGAGTCCAATAGCGTATCGTACGTGGAACCGCTGTATTCTGTTCCGTAAAGATACGGTGTGGTGTAATTGGTGCAGGCGGTGGAGTAATTATTGTAAGCGTCCAGATGACCGCCGTCGAGTCGAAGAAGGCGTTTCGCCATATTGGTGCCGTTCAGCACCGCTTCCACGCCCCATCCATAATTCACATAGCGGGAGGCTGGTCCATAGGTATCGCGGATACGAATCCATTCGTTCGTAATGGTAGTAATCGCTTCTTCCCAGGAAATAGGCGCAAAGTTACCTTCCCCTCGTTTGCCCACACGTTTTAACGGCGTAGTCAGACGGTCATCTCCTAAAAATGTTTTATGGTAATTAAGACCCTTGATACAAGGCATTTTATCCGGGTAATTTGGGTCGCCTTTGATATCTATGATGTTACCATCCTGTTCCTGAATCAGAATACGGCAGCGACCGCCGCAGTTCGTTCTTCCCATGGATGGAATGATGCGTGTTTGTGACATATGTGAATCCTCTTAACGTCAAGTATGTTTTCTTATTATAAGTATAAAAAGAATCGCATGGAAAAGCAAATAAAAATGCTCCGATATTCGGAGCATTCATCTATAGAAATATGAATTATTTTTGGCGAACGTGTGTGGGAATCGAACCCACCCAGGACGCTGTTAACGCCCAACACAGGTTTTGAAGACCAGGGGGCACACCAGTTACCCTACCACGTCCAGAAGTATTGAATATTATAGCAAAAAGAACGTGGTAATTCAAGAGAAAGCGTATTGTATTATCGAAAAGATTGTTATATAATAGACAAATAAGAAAATCCGAGTCTTTTCAGAGGGAAAAGACCGATGGGTATTGTCCGATGAATCAATGCCTCCCCACATTTTTGGAAAGGATTTGAACATATATATTTTTGACCTGGTTTCCGAATGGAGGCGGGGCTTATTTTTGTACGCTAATTATATGTAGGTATGATTGGTTTAAAAGTGATGTATTTGTTCAAAGAAAAATAACTTTTCGGAAGATTTTAGGGGATGCGAAGCATCTCTTTTTTGTTTTTATAAATATAACAGGAGGTTTACATATATGTCAGGAGAAATGAACCATTTCGATGAAGTCGGCAATGCTGTGATGGTGGATGTGTCCGGAAAGAGTGTCACGACCAGAACCGCATCTGCAATTGGCGCCATCCGTGTTAATCAGGAAATCATGGATGCAGTATTGCAAAAGAAAGTGAAAAAAGGTGACGTACTTGGTGTTGCACGAGTGGCAGGAATCATGGCGGCAAAACAGACATGGTCTTTGATTCCGATGTGTCATCCGTTGTGCATTCGCAAATGCAGTATCGATTTTGAAACGGATACAGAAAAGATGGAGATTCGTGCAATCTCTACTGTGAAAGTAGAAGAAAAGACGGGCGTGGAGATGGAAGCATTGACTGCTGTTACCGTAGCCCTTTTGACGATTTATGATATGTGCAAAGGGATTGATAAACGAATGGAAATCAAAGAAGTCCATTTGGTGAGCAAGACCGGAGGAAAGAGTGGAGATTTCCAATATGATTGATGGAAATGGAAGAAATATTGATTACATAAGAATTTCAATTACAGACCGCTGCAATCTGCGCTGTGTGTATTGTCTGCCGGAAGATGGTGTGGAGTCAGTAACACATGATGAAATTTTAAGCTACGAAGAAATTATTCATTTGGCAAAGGTATTTGCTGCGATGGGATTTCGCAAAATCAAGCTGACCGGTGGGGAACCGCTGGTGCGAAAAGGTGTTGCGCGTCTTGTAAAAGAATTGAAACAGATTCCGGGAATAGACCAGGTGACCTTGACAACAAATGGCATTATGCTGGCAGATGTTATGGATGATCTGGCAGAGGCGGGAATTGACGGTATTAACTTGAGTCTGGACACGCTGAATCCCGAGATTTTTGAGAAAATCACAAGAAGAAATCAGTTTGAAAAAGTAATGGAAGGGTTTCGTGCGGCGCTTCGTTACCCGCAGATTCCATTGAAAATCAACTGTGTTCCGATGGGGATTGAAAATCAAAATGTGCTGGAGCTGGCGGAACTTGCAAGAAACTATCCAGTACATGTACGTTTTATTGAAATGATGCCGATTGGACTTGGCAAGCAGTTTGAGTTTTGCAGCGAAGAATACTTGCTGGCGGGCTTAGAAGAACGATATGGTGCCTGGGTGCCATATGAAAAATCCCTTGGTAATGGACCGGGACATTATTACTCCTTTGAAAATTTCAAAGGGAAGATTGGTTTTATCAGTGCCATCAGTCACAAGTTCTGTGCATCCTGCAATCGCGTGCGCCTGACGTCACAGGGATATTTGAAAACCTGTCTGCAATACGATATCGGTGCTGATTTGCGAACTTTGTTGCGGGATGGTGTGGATGATACCGTAATAGCTGCGGCAATAGAAGAAGCCATTCAGAAAAAACCGATTGGTCACCAATTTACAGAGAAAACAAAAGAACACGCGGAAGAACGCATCATGGCGCAGATTGGCGGCTAACGCGAAAACCCAGATGATTTCAGATAAAAGCTATTTACAAACATGATTAATATAGAAAGAAAACAGGAGAGGGAAACATGAGTACAAAAAGAGTAGCAATTATCGTATCCAGCGATGCCGGATACAGAGGAGAAAGAGAAGATAAAAGCGGTCCGGAAATCAAAAGAATCGTGGAAGAAAATGGATACGAAGTAGTATCCACCATTATTTTGCCGGACGAACAGGATATGCTGGAAGCAGAAATGAAAAAAATTGCCGATGAACATCTGGCAGAATTGATTTTGACAACAGGTGGGACAGGATTTTCCCCACGTGATTGTATGCCGGAGGCAACCATGGCAGTTACAGAACGCATCGTACCGGGGATTCCGGAAGCAATGCGCGCCTATAGTATGCAGTTTACAAAAAGAGCCATGCTCAGCCGCGCAACCTCAGGGATCAGAAAACAGTCTTTGATCTTGAATTTGCCGGGAAGTCCAAAAGCAGTTCGCGAATGTCTGGAATATGTGATTTCCGAACTGGGACATGGCATTGAAATTATGACTGGCGAAGCAGGAAACTGTGCCAGAAAATAAGAACGATAAAAAATTCGGATACATTTTTTCCTTAAATAGTAGTTCAAAATGAAACCTAGGTTTGAACATAAGTACCATTGGACAAAGCGTGTAAATCCACGTTTTGCATATATTTTTTTCTGAAACACGAAAGGAGAAACAAAAAATGAAAAAGAAAATGGTATCCATGTTGCTCGCATGCGTAATGGGCTTAAGCCTTGTTGCATGTGGATCAGGCAAAGAAGCAACAAATGAAAGCACAACGGATGATGCAGCAGTAGAAGAAACTGCAGAAGACACAGCAGAAGAAGATGCAGCAACAGAAGAAGTGGAAAAAACAGAAGTAACTGTATTTGCAGCAGCTTCCATGACAGAAACTCTGACAGAAATCGAAGCACTGTACGAAGCAGAAAACGAAAACATTGATTTGATTTTTAACTTTGACTCTTCAGGAACTCTGAAAACACAGATTCAGGAAGGTGCAGTTTGTGATTTGTTTATTTCTGCAGGACAGAAACAGATGGATCAGCTGGACATCACTGCTGATGCTGAAGTAAACACAGAAGGACTTGACTATGTATTAGAAGAAACAAGAATTGATATTCTGGAAAACAAAGTAACTCTGTGTGTAAGCGACACAAGCGAAGCTGGTATCGAAACATTTGATGATTGGGCAAATGCATTAAAAGAAGGAACAATCCTGATGGCAATGGGTAACAGCGACGTTCCAGTTGGACAGTATACACAGAAAATTCTGGCTTACTATGAACTGAGTGAAGAAGAATTGGCAGGTGTTGGTGTGATTTCTTATGGTTCCAACGTAAAAGAAGTAACAACACAGGTTTCCGAAGGAAGCGTTGATTGTGGCGTTATCTATTGTACAGATGCATATTCTGCAGGACTGACTGTACAGGATTATGCAACTGCTGAAATGTGCGGACAGGTTATTTATCCAGCAGCAGTTCTGAAAACAAGCGAACACCAGGATGAAGCAAAAGCATTTTTGGATTATCTGCAGACAGACGTTTGCATGGAAATCTTTGAAAATGTAGGATTTTCTAGAATGGGTTAATTTTACAAACTTGAACAAACATGGAGGTGGGCTATGGATTGGTATCCACTTTGGAACTCGCTGCGAATTGCAGTGCTGAGTTGTATTATCGTATTTTTTACAGGAATATTTGCAGCGTATTATGTGGCAAAGCTGCCTCGAGCTGTAAAGGGGATTTTGGATGTGTTGTTTACCCTTCCAATGGTGTTGCCTCCAACGGTTTGTGGGTATTTTCTGTTGATTTTATTGGGACCGAAGCGTCCATTGGGAATATTTTTAGCAAACTTCGGGATTCAGTTTGCTATGACATGGTATGGCGGAATTATTGCTTCCGCAGTCGTGGCATTTCCTCTGATGTATCGTACCGCAAGGGGAGCCTTTGAAAGTTTTGACAAAAATCTGGCCTATTCCGGTCAGACGTTGGGATTGTCCAATACCTATATTTTCTGGCGTATTCAAATGCCTGCCTGCCGTCAGGGAATTTTGGCAGGAACTGTTCTTGCATTTGCGAGAGCACTGGGAGAATATGGTGCGACAAGTATGTTGATTGGCTATGTGCCTGGCAGAACGGCGACGATTTCTACAACCGTTTATCAGTTGTGGAGAACAAATGACGAAGCAGGTGCATTTTTCTGGGTTATGATCAATCTGGCGATTTCTACAGTGATTTTGCTGATTGTTAATATGCTGGAGAGAAAAAATGGAAAGGCGGGTGTATCATGAGTCTTTCTGTACATATTACGAAAAAAGCTGGAGATTTCCAGTTAAAAATAGATTTTGAGCATGCGGAAGGTATTACAGGTATTTTGGGAGCTTCCGGGTGTGGAAAAAGTATGACGCTCAAATGTATTGCCGGTATTATCAAACCGGATGAAGGAAGAATTGTCTTAAATGGCAGAGTACTTTTTGACAGTGAGAAAAAGATAAATGTAAAACCGCAGGAAAGAAATGTAGGCTATTTATTCCAAAATTACGCATTATTTCCGAATATGACGGTGGAACAAAATATTCTTTGCGGCTTGTCCAAAGAGAAAAATAAACAGGTGCGCAAGCAGAAAATGGAAGAAATGCTGCAGATTATGGAATTGACGCAGCATAGAAAGCAATTGCCGCATCAGCTCAGCGGTGGGCAGCAGCAAAGAACCGCATTGGCACGTATGCTGGTCAGCGAACCGGAGCTTTTGCTTCTGGACGAACCGTTCAGTGCGTTGGATTCTTACTTGCGGGAACAGTTGCAGACCCAGGTCCGCATGATTCTGGAACGTTTTGGAAAAGATGTTTTGATGGTCAGCCACAGCCGGGACGAGGTATACTATCTGTGCGGACAGGTGGCCGTGATGCACAAAGGAAAAATCCTGAATCATGGGAAGACAAAAGAAGTGTTTGCAGATCCTAGAAGTAAGACTGCGGCTATCTTGACGGGATGTAAAAATATTGCAGATGCGAAGAAAACAGGAGAGTATCAGGTGTATGTGCCGGATTGGGATATTCATTTGCAGACGAAAGTGCCGGTACGGGATGATGTGTGTGCGGTAGGCTTGCGGGCGCATTATTTCAATACAAAGGCGCGGGAAAATATGTATCCTGTGGTGTACTCCAACGAGTGGGAAGATCCGTTTGAGTTGCGCTTGTTGTTCCGCTATGCAAATCAAAAGGAAGGAACACCGGATATCTGGTGGCGTATGCCAAAAGACAGAAGGCCGGGACAAATGCCGGAACAGTTGGGTATTGCTCCGAATAATGTCTTGCTTTTATATCCGGAATAAAGGAATAATATAATGAATACAAAAAAGCAAATTCCATCCATGGACGCATGGATGAAAGAAGCAAAACAGCATGAAAATGCGCCGAACATCGGCATGTACCTGACCCACAACGGAATCGTGCGTCAGACAGCGAAAGCAAAAGTCCGTTTGGGCGAAGAACATACAAAAGATGTGGTAAGTATGTTATTTTCTTATGATCAGCACAAGGTAGATCAGGCGGTGAAAGAAACCTATCAATTGGACGGAGTCTATTATATTAAAGTGTGGCTCAACGAAGGCGAACTTCAGGTTGGTGATGACATTATGTATGTGCTGATCGGCGGAGATATTCGCCCGCACGTGGTGGATGCGCTGCAATACCTGGTGGGAAAACTCAAAAATGAGTGTGTACAGGAAACAGAAATTTACGCATAAGAAAGAAGGAAATACAAATGAAGTTAATAAAAACAGAAGATGCCGTTGGGCAGATTTTATGTCACGATATTACGCAGATTATCAAAGGCGTAACAAAAGATGCAAGATTTCGCAAGGGACATATTGTAACGG
Organism: Ruminococcus sp.; assembly: GCA_036308845.1. Taxonomy (GTDB): domain Bacteria; phylum Bacillota; class Clostridia; order Lachnospirales; family Lachnospiraceae; genus Oliverpabstia. The sequence continues at coordinate 10,421 of JAXJUX010000064.1, read as the reverse complement.
AAGAAGACATTCCGGTGCTGCTGAGCCTTGGAAAAGATAACCTTTATGTTTGGGAAAATGATGAAACAACATACCATGAAAATGAAGCAGCACAGATTTTGTGTGACGTATGTATCAATGACCATATGACTCCATCCGACGTGAAAGAAGGAAAAATTGAACTGAAAGCAGCCTGTGATGGTGTATTTTGTATTGATGTGGATCGTCTGAACGAAATCAACGATATCGATCAGGTTATGATCGCATCCAGACATACCAATACACCAGTCCGCAAAGGGGATAAATTGCTGGGAACCCGTGTAATCCCACTGGTCATCAAGAAAGACAAGATGGAACTGGTGAAAGAAAAAGCAGGTGACACTCCATTATGTTCTTTACATCCGTATATTTTACGTAATGCAGGTATTGTCACAACGGGAAATGAGGTGTATAATGGTAGAATCAAAGACACATTTACACCTGTAGTTGTGGAAAAACTGAAACAGTATAATATTGAAGTGACAGAACATATCATTGTAAATGATGATTTGGAAAATATCAAAGCAGCCATTCTGGAACTGAAAGAAAAAGGCTGTGAACTGATTATCACTACAGGAGGAATGAGTGTAGACCCAGACGATAAAACACCAGGAGCAATCAAGAGCAGCGGTGCTAACGTAATTTCCTATGGTGCACCGGTTCTTCCGGGCGCAATGTTCTGCCTGGCATATTTTGAAGATGGAACTCCTGTTCTGGGTCTCCCAGGATGTGTCATGTATGCCAATTCTACAATTTTTGATTTGATGCTTCCTCGCGTGGCAGCAGGAATTCCTGTCACACGCAGAGATATTACCACACTGGGGCATGGTGGTTTATGCCTTGGATGTGCGGAGTGTCATTATCCTGCATGTAGCTTTGGCAAAGTATAGGTGAAAATCCTGCGGGAATTTCATAAATAACTATATGAGGAGTTGAGTTTTATGTTTCAAAATGGGTATCAGGCAGTATGCAGCGCTGGTGTAGGAAAGCTCAGGCTTCTGCAAAAAAATCCACTGGGTTATTTTGTATCTTCTATGCTGGCAGGGATGTATGTTTCTCTGGGAAGTTTCATTGCATTTACTCTGGGTCAGGCGGTAAGTGCGGGAGGAGTCACATCTTTCGTAAAACTTGTGCAGGCAATTGCATTTGCTTCAGCACTGAGTCTTGTAGTTATGGCAGGGGCCGAATTGTTTACAGGCAATAACTTTGTTATGGCTGCAGCATCTATCCGAAAAATGGTTTCCTGGGCGGATACCGTGAAAGTTTGGGTAGTATGTTGGTTGGGAAATCTGGTTGGTTCTGCATTGAGCGTGATCGGATTCCAGCTGACAGGAGCACCGACAGCTTCAGAAGGCGTAGTGGCAGCATATTTTTCCAGTATCGCTGCAGGGAAAGTGGGATATGCTCCACTGCCTCTTATTGTCCGTGCGATTTTTTGTAATATCTTGATTTGTCTTGCTGTATGGTGTGGTTGTAAGATGAAAAGTGAATCCGGAAAATTGATCATGATCTTCTGGTGTATCCTGGTATTTATGGGATGCGGATTCGAACACTGTATAGCAAATATGAGTATTCTTGGTGTGGCAGTTGCCAACGGAGGAATCACTGTTGGACAGTATTTCTACAATATATTGCTGGCGACGGTTGGTAATGTTATTGGCGGGGCGGTATTTGTGGCTTTGCCATACCATATTATTTCCAAAGAATGAGAATAGAGTACATAGAAAAAGAATCTCGTTATGCGAGGTTCTTTTTCTATGTGAGGAAAATCTTTTGTCAAATTTTATAGAATGTTAATTGAATGCTTTTATCTGATATTTTATACTATACATAAGAATGTGCTTACAAGAGAGGAGTGATAAGGCAAATGCCATATATAGAATTTAACCACATAACGAAGGAATACAAAACAGGTGAGACAACCATCAAAGCCCTGGATGATGCTTCCTTTTACGTGGAAAAAGGCGAACTTGCTGTTATTTTAGGTTCGTCAGGTGCTGGAAAAACAACAGCGCTGAACATTTTAGGGGGAATGGATACACCGACGACCGGTGAGATTATAGTAGATGGAAATAACATTACTGCATACAATCCAAGACAGTTGGTAGGGTATCGACGTACCGATATTGGATTTGTGTTTCAGTTTTACAATCTGGTGCCGAACCTGACAGCATTGGAAAATGTAGAACTGGCGGCACAGATTTGCAGTGATTCTCTGGATGCAGGGGTTACGCTCGATAAGGTAGGGCTGGAACATCGAAAAGGAAATTTCCCGGCACAGCTTTCCGGTGGGGAGCAGCAGCGTGTGGCTATTGCAAGAGCCATTGCGAAGAATCCAAAGTTGCTTCTTTGTGATGAACCGACGGGGGCGTTGGATTACAACACCGGAAAACAGATTTTGAAACTTTTGCAGGATACCTGCCGCAGAGACAATATTACGGTTCTGATCATTACCCACAACTCGGCGCTTGCACCGATGGCGGATCGTCTGATTCGATTTAAGAGTGGAAAAGTAACCGAGATGACGGTAAATAAGAACCCGATTCCGATTGAAGAAATTGAGTGGTAGAGTTATGAAGAACGCATATTGGAAAGATATTTGGCGGTCAATCTCCAAAGGGAAGAAACGCTTTTTGTCGATTGCGATGATTGCGACCCTTGGAGTTACCATGATGTGTGGTCTGAAGGCTTCCTGTGATGATTTGCGCTATTCGGCAGATCAGTTTTTTGATGAACAGAATTTATTTGACATCCGGATTTTATCCACGCTGGGACTTACGGATGAAGATGTAAAAGCCCTGGAGTCTTTGGACGAAATTTCACTTGCGGAGGGCGGATACAGCGAGACCGTATATACGATGGTCGATGAAGTTGAAAAAAGCATAGAAATTCGTACCTTAAGTGAAAAAGAAATGAATCTCCCTTATCTTCTGGAAGGGGAAATGCCGAAAAAGGCAAATGAAATTGTCATCACCAAAAACTACAAAAATCAAACAGGGAAAGACATTGGTGATGTGATCACATTAACAGAAGAAACAGAAAATTTAAAATCACAGACCTATACGATCACCGGGATTATCATTGATGCCTTGGATATTAACAGTACAGAAGGTTCCATGGGGTTCCGCTCGACTGCACTGACAGATTATGTTGGGTATGTCATACCTGAGGCAGCAGATTCTGATATTTTCACAGTATTGTACCTGCGGGTAAACGAAACGGAAGAATTAAACTGTTACACAGATGCATATACCGATAAGATTGATCAGCTTGTAGATCAGATTGAATCTGAAATCAAAAAGAGTCGGGAGCAGGCCCGTTACGATGCGGTTTATGGTGACGCCATGGATGAATGGCTGGACGGCGAACAGGAAATGAATGAAGAGTTCGCTAAGGCAGATGCAGAGATTGCGGATGCGAAGCAGGAAATCGCCGATGGCTGGCAAGAACTTGCCGATGGAAAACAGGAAATCGCGGATGCGAAACAGGAACTTGCCGATGGCAAGCAGGAAATCGTCAATGGCTGGCAAGAACTTGCCGATGGTAAGCAAAAAATTGAGGATTCTAAGAAAGAGATTTCTGATGGTAAGCAACAGATTGCAGACGCAAAGAAAGAACTTTCGGATGGAAAACAAAAGCTGGCAGTTGCCCGTGCTGACCTGGAAGCTGGTAAGAAAGAATTGCAAAGCGGGGAAGCGGAGCTCAACAGTCAGGAACAGACAGCAAATGCGGAATTTGCAAAAGCAAGACAGGAAATCAGCGATGGATATACACAGATTGCTTCCGGTCAGGCACAACTGGATGCCGCATATGAGCAGATACAATCCGGTCAGGAGCAGTTAGATGCCGGAAAAGCGGAATTGACTGCACAGGAAACGGCAGCGAAAGAACAGATTGCAGCAGGATGGCAGGAAATTAACACGCAGGAAGAAATGTTGAATGCCTCGTATGCAGAGCTGGAAGCCGGAAAAGCGGAGCTGGAAACGCAAAAAGCGGCACTGTTAGAACAGAAAGCCGGAATCGAAGACCTTCTTAAAAATCCGGAACTTCCTGCAGAAGAAAAAGCGATGTATGAACAGACATTGCAGCAGCTGGAAGCCGGACTTTTAGTGATAGCAGAAAGCGAAGCTGAACTGGCGGCTGGATATGAACAGTTAGAAACCGGAAAACAGCAGTTGGAAGCCGGAAAGGCAGAGCTGACTGCACAGGAAACAGCGGCAAATGAACAGTTTGCAGCAGCCTGGGTAATGCTTGATGAAAAACAGGCAGAGCTGGATGCTGGACTTATACAGTATCAGGAAGGCGTCAAAGAACTGGAAGCTGCTAAAAATCAGTTGCTTGCCGGTGAGCAGGAGCTGAATGTACAGGAAACATATGCAAAAGAACAGATTGCAGCCGGACGTCAGAAAATTCAGGCAGGTTGGCAGGAAATTGTTGTCGGCGAGCAGGAGCTGGCCAAAGGCGAGCAGGAAATCACCGATGGCGAACAGGAGCTTGCCAAACAGGAGCAGAAACTTCTCGATGGCGAGAAAGAACTGATCAAAGCGGAGCAGGAAATCATAGACGGTGAGGAAGAACTTGTCAAAGCAGAACAGGAAATAGCCGATGGAGAAAAAGAACTGGCAGATGCCGAACAGGAACTTCTGGATGGCGAACAGGAACTTTTGGACGGTGAGAAAGAGCTGGCAGACAGCATTGCAGAGTATGAAGAAGAAAAAGCAAAGGCTGAGAAAGAATTGGCAGATGCTTTGGAGGAAATCAATGATATTGATATGACCAAATGGTACGTGCAGGATCGTACTTCTCTAAGCGGCTACAGCAACGTGATTGGCGATGCCGATTCCATTGAAGCAATCGGAGACATTTTCCCAATCCTGTTCCTTGTGGTAGCGATTCTGGTCAGCTTGACAACCGTAACCCGCATGGTTGAGGAAGAGAGAGGGCTGATCGGTACATACAAAGCACTTGGATTTTCCAATGCAGAGATCAGACGAAAATATTTGATTTATGCGGCTTCCGCATGTCTATTGGGTGGAATTCTTGGTGATATCGGAGGCTACTTGATTTTACCGACCATTATTTTTATCGTTTTTGGTGTAATGTATACCATTTCGGAATACTTCTACCAATTCGATATACTATTTGGAGGCGGCGGAATCCTTCTCTTTGAAGTTGGTATTTTAGGAGCAACAGCCTACGCAACGATCAAGGCATTGAGACAGATGCCGGCAAAACTGATGCGACCGAAGGCACCAAAATCTGGTTCCCGTGTCCTTTTGGAACGTATTACATTTATATGGAAGCGTCTATCTTTCTTAAATAAAGTAACAGCAAGAAATCTGTTCCGATACAAGAAGCGTCTGATGATGACGGTGTTCGGTATTGCAGGCTGTACCGCATTATTGCTTTGCGGATTTACCATCAAAGATACAGTTTCGGAAATGATGCCGCAGCAATATACGCATATTTATAAATACGATGCGATGCTGGTAACGTCTGATGATGATTTTGAAGAAATGGAAGAGATTCTGAAGAGCGAGGATGAAATAGCCGATTACATTCCGCTGCGGATGGAATCCGTAGAAATCTTCAATGTAGAAGGAGAAGAAAGTACCATACAGATGATTATCATACCAGATGGTGTGGATTTGGATGCATATATTCATTTGCGGGATGCAGATAAGCAAAAGGTTGAACTGGCGACTGGAGATGTTGCACTTACGAAAAATGCAACCCGCGTGCTGGATTTGAAAACGGGAGATATAATCAAAATTCAAACACAGGATCTGGACGAGTTTTCCGTTGACTTTGATTATATCGTAGATAACTATTTTGGAAATACGGTATATATGACGGAAAGCACCTACAGGATGTATTTTGAAACTTTCAGTGTAAATGGTGTACTTGCTCATTATGCAGAAACCTGTGAAGATGAAAAGGCTTATACGGATCAATTGGCACGGGAAAAATGCATTCTCTCAGCGACCAGCACCCAGGCAATGGAAGATGAATTTGATTCTGCATTTGCACTCTTGAATCTGGTTGTTTACGTAATCCTTGTGCTTGCAGCAATGCTGGCGTTTGTCGTTCTTTTTACGTTGTCAAACACCAATATTTCCGAAAGAGAACGCGAACTTGCCACAATCAAAGTGCTCGGATTTTATAATCCGGAAGTACATTCCTATGTAAACAAAGAAACCTTGATTCTTTCTGCAATCGGTATTCTGGCGGGAATGCCTGCAGGATGGGCATTGGGCCGATACGTGATGGGAATTCTGGAATTGCCGTCATTGGAATTTTACATTGACCTGTATCCAAGAAGTTATATCATTGCAGGAGTGATTACGTTTGGATTTACTCTGATTGTAAACTTTATTACGGACAGAGTACTGGATAAAATCAATATGGTGGAAGCACTGAAAAGTGTGGAATAAGGAAAAAGTTGTCATCTTTGGATGGCAACTTTTTTTACTGAAAATGGTATGCGCACATCATTCCAACTATTGGAAAAAAGATTGTGCATAATGTATATTTTGAAGAACAAAAAAAGATAGAGACTAGATAATATAGATATTATGTGGTATACTTTACTATGTATTAATTGTAAATCTAAGTTGTTTGCTTATGCTCATTTTTCTTCATAGTGCAGAGGATGAAGAATAGTAAAAGCAGATAAATATAAGGTTTGTAAATCAATTTCATAAGGAAGGTGAGCAATTGGAGAACTATACTAAGTATAAGCTGAAAGAGAATGATGAACTGGTATCCTTATTGGCTGGTAAAGATAATCTGTTTATCATTGCTTGTAACAAGTGCTTCAAGGAATTTGATACCACTGATGAACCTGATTGCGGCGAATTAGAGAAGTTGTGTGCCGAACAGGGAAAAACAATCACTGGTAGCGCAAAGGTTGATTTTTTATGTAACAAAACACAGACTGAAAAGAAATTACAGGATATGATTCCAGAAGGAACAGAAAATGTTCTTGTAGTTTCCTGCGGTTTGGGTATTCAGACTGTTGCAGATTTGAAAAAAATGCCTGTATTTGCAGCAAGTAATACGCTGAATTATACAGGACATCACGGCATGGCATTGACAAAGAAAAGCTGTGATGCATGTGCACAGTGTTATCTGAACATTACCGGAGGTGTCTGTCCTATCGTTGACTGTTCCAAGAGTCTTGTGAACGGACAGTGCGGCGGCGCTAAGAACGGAAAATGTGAAGTGGATCCTAACAAGGATTGTGCATGGGAAAAGATTTATAGAAGACTGGAAAAACAGGGACGTTTGGAAGAATTTTTGAACCAGCCAGTACAGGTAAGAGATTATTCAAAAGTAAACTTCAAAGTCATCAATGATTATGTAAAAGCAATCCGTGATGAAAGATTTGCTGGATATTATGGCGGTGTTCATCCATCAGAACATAAAGAATACAGTGAACATATCGAACTGAAGAGATTCCCGGATCCAGAAGAAGTAGTTATCCAGATGTCACAGCATTTGGGTGCTCCTGCAAACCCAATCGTTCAGGTTGGTGATACTGTAAAAGTTGGACAGAAGATTGCAGATGCCGCAGGATTTATCAGTGCTCCTGTACATTCAAGTGTAAGCGGTACTGTAGTTGCAATCGAACCACGTATGCACGGCACAAGAGGCTGCGAAATGACTGCTGTGGTTATTAAGTCCGATGGAAAAAATACTCTGCACGAATCCGTAAAACCAAATAAAGATCTTGAAGAACTCACACCAGATGAAATTATCAATATTATTCGTGATGCCGGAATCGTAGGTATGGGTGGTGCTGGATTCCCAACATGCGTAAAATTAAAACCTGCAAAACCAGTAGATACCATTCTGGTAAACGCATGCGAATGTGAACCAATGCTGACTGCTGACCACAGAGTACTTCTTGCATATGCAGATGAAATCGTTTATGGTCTGAAAGCAGTTCTGAAAACTACAGGCGCTGAAAAAGGTCTTATTGTTATCGAAGATAACAAACCAGATGCAATTGAACTGATGCAGGCAAAAGTTGCTGACTGTGATGCAATCGATGTATTCGTAGCCAGAACAAAATACCCACAGGGTGCTGAAAAAACACTGATCAAACGTGTTATGGGAAGAATCGTACCAAGTGGCGGTCTGCCGGCAGATGTAGGTGTTGTAGTAAGTAACGTAAGTACAGTAAAAGCAATTTCTGATGCAATTCAGAAAGGTATGCCTTTGATTGAACGTGTTGCTACTGTAACAGGTGAAAAGATTAAAAACCCAGGCAACTTCATCGTTAAGATTGGTACCAACGTAAAAGATCTGATTGATTACTGCGGCGGCACAACAGATGATGATGTTCTGATTAAGATGGGTGGTCCTATGATGGGATTCCCTCTGAACGATCTGAATGTACCTATGATGAAAGGTTCCAATGGCCTTATCGCTATTGATACCGATCAGACAGAACCAGTTGACTGTATCAAATGTGGACGTTGTGTGGATGTATGTCCTATGGAACTTTCTCCACTGTACTTCGCAAAATATGCAGATCAGGAAAACTGGCAGGGCATGAAAGATATGAAAGTTATGGATTGTGTAGAATGTAGATGTTGTGAATTCATCTGCTCTTCCAAGATTCCAATCGTAACCAAAATCAAAGCTGGTAAAAATGCAGTAAGGGGGATGAAATAATATGTTAATTACTGAATTAAAATCAAAAGAAACTATTTTATCCCTGGTAGAAGAAAAAAAAGTTTTCATCATCAACTGTCATGGATGTAAAGAAGTACATTTCCCTGAAAAAGAAGCAGATGAACTTCAGAAAGAAATGGCTGCTGGTGGAAACGTAACAGGCATTATGACAAAAGATTACATCTGTAATCTGGAAAATCTGAAACTGCGTCTGGAAAAACATATGAGCAAAATCGCAGAAGCTGATGTAGTGCTCGTATTCTCCTGCGGCGTTGGCGTTCAGACAGTTGCTGAATACCTGGAAGATAAAAAAGTGTGTGCAGCATGTGATACATATGCATTGCCAGGATTTCAGGGTGTTACTCCACTGGAATACGATTGTAAACAGTGTGGAGAATGTTACCTGAACTTAACTGGCGGAATTTGCCCAATTACTGCTTGCTCTAAGAGTCTGGTAAACGGACAGTGCGGCGGCTCTAAAAACGGCAAATGCGAAGTTGACAGCAATATGGAATGTGGATGGGAACGCATCTACAGACGTCTTGCACAGTTGGGTCGCCTGGACGTATTAAAATGTCCAACACAGATCCGTAACTTCGCAACGGATGATGAAGTGAACAAATAGGAAACAGTTATAAATATAAATGATTAGGAGTAATGTAGAATGAAAATTACTGAGTTATTTGATCGTGGTGAATTTGTGGTTACTGCTGAAGTAGGACCACCAAAAGGAATTCATATTGAACATTTGCTGGAAGAAGCAAAGACATATTTGAGCGATATTACTGCTGTTAACGTGACAGATAACCAGTCCTCCGTTATGCGTCTGGGATCACTGGCAACATGTAAAGCTCTGAAAGACGAAGGTCTGACACCTATTTACCAGTTAACTTGTCGTGACAGAAACCGTATCGCACTGCAGTCTGATCTGTTGAGCGCAGCTATGTTGGGAATCGATAACATTCTGTGTCTGACAGGTGACCACACAAAAATGGGTGACCATCCACAGGCAAAACCTGTATTCGACCTGGATTCCGTTTCTCTGTTACACACAGTAAAACAGTTGGAATCCGGATATGACCTGGGTGGAAATGAACTGGTTGGCGAAGCTCCAAAATTTGCAAAAGGTGCTGTAGTATCTCCATGTAGCGATTCTGTAGACGCTCAGCTTGCGAAAATGGAACGTAAAGTAGCTGCTGGTGCTGATTATTTCCAGACACAGGCAGTTTACGAACCAGAAAAATTCATGGAATTTATGGAAAAAGCAATACAGTTCGGCAAACCAGTTCAGCTGGGTATCGTAATTCCTAAAAACGTAGGAATGTGCAGATACATGAACGCTAACGTTGCTGGTATCCATGTACCAGAAGACATGATCAACGAACTGAAAGCAGATAAAGAAAAAACAAAAGCTGGTATTACAGGTGTCGAAATCGCAGCTCGTATTATCAGAGAATGTAAACCATACTGCCAGGGTGTTCATATCATGGCTCTTGGCTGGGAAGCTAAAGTTCCAGAACTGTTAAAATTAGCAGGAATCTAATGAGATAAAAGTGAAGTCCCACAGTCGTTTTGACTGTGGGATTTTTTAAATTTAATAGGAAATTTCGCCTGACGGAGAAATCCCGGATAAAAAAGCCCGCATAAAAGCGGGCATGAAAAGCAGACGGTTATTGGAAGATATCGATATAAAAGCCTTCTTCCGGTTCGTCACCGTCCCA
>JAXJUX010000063.1:0-17836 GCA_036308845.1 Ruminococcus sp. | reverse complement strand
CCTTGTGGTCCACGCGCCCCATTTTGCGAATGGCGCCACAATTATACAATATACTTTCTGACAACGTGGTTTTTCCTGAATCCACGTGTGCCAGAATTCCAACAACTAACTTCTTCATCTATTTTCTCACTTTATTTTTCTGGTGAAATAATATATTTTCCGTTTGCACGAAGTTCTGGTTGGCTCAGAATGTCCTCCAGCATTTCCAGACCGCAAACGTCATAAATCATACTGCTTACATCCAGACGTCCGGAATCGATCAGATCCAGTGCACGTTTCTGTGTGTATGGATTGATGTAAGATGCCTTCAATACCAGTTCTTTCTGGAAAATCTGGAATGGTTTTACTGCAATTGTATCGTCCGGTTTTGTCAGACCAAACATCATGACAACAGCTTTATTGCCTGCAATGTCGATAGCCTGTTCAATCGTAGACGTTCTTCCTACAGATTCGATCACCGTATTGATCCAGTTCATGCCATTTTCCTGCAATACTTCTTTTACATTTTCATGAATCGGATCGATACATACGTCTGCGCCCAGTTTTTTCGCCACTTCTCTTTTGCTTTCCACTGGTTCTAAAAGAGCAACTTTAGCTGCGCCGGACAATTTGGCAAGCTGCATCATCACGAGTCCAATCATACCGCCGCCAATCACTACTACCTGATGACCTGGTTTGATCTCGCACATGTCCATGCCATGCAGACAGCAGGCTACTGGTTCTGCCATCGCACCCTGTTCGAACGTTGTATTGTCACCGATTTTATAAATCTGGCGTTCATTTACCGCACAATATTCTGCGAATCCGCCATTTACGGTTGTTCCATAACCTATCATATGTTCACAGTAATGCGCAACGCCATTTCTGCAAGGAGTACAGGAACCACAGTAACAGTTCGGGTCTACACACACTCGGTCTCCCACTTTGTAAGCAGTCACTTCGTCTCCCAAAGCTACAACAACACCGGAAAATTCATGTCCTAAAATCGTTGGCGGTGTTACTTCTGCTGCGCCTTTATCGCCTTCATAAATATGTACATCTGTTCCGCAAATACCACAGGCTTTTACCTGCACCAACACATCTTTTGCCCCTACCTGTGGCATCGGCTGGTCTTCTATTCTCAAATCATGTTTTCCATAAAATACGGCACTCTTCATGTTTGTTCCTCCTTTTTCGCTCCCGCTCGCTAACGCTCATATCACGAATCGCACTTCGTGCTTATGTTGCTTCGCAACGATTCGTGATCGCCATTCGCCGCTCGCGATGAATAGGCTTCGCCTGCTCCCGCTCGCTAACGCTCATTATATCATGTTTGGCTATGAGAATCCATTTGAACTTATCATTTCCCATTTTCTTGTTTGACTTTTTTTATTCCCAATAGTAAAATATTTTCCATGGAAAACGAAATCAAAAAACAAATGGCAGATTCCATCAAAAAGTTTCGCCTGCCCCGTTACAAGGAGCTGCCAACCGTAGGGTTATATCTGGAGCAGACGACGATTTATATCAATAGCTATCTGGCACCGCTTGGCTGCATAGAAATTACTTCTTCTATGATCAGCAATTACGTAAAAAAGGGGTTGATTGACAATCCAGTAAAAAAACAATATTCTGCGGAGCAGATTGCTTATCTTTTTTTCATTGCAATTGCGAAAAATGTAACTTCCATTGAAAATATTAATCAGATGCATCAAATGCAGAAAAAAACATATACCTGGCCAGTCGCCTATGATTATTTATGCGACGAGCTGGAAAATACGCTGTTTTATGTTTTTGGATTGAAGGACACCGTTGACGATATTGGTGTTACTACATCCAACGAAAAAACAATGCTGCGCAGTGTCCTTATTGCGGCCTCTCATATTATTTATCTGAATAGTTATTTTCGCGCCTGCAGTGAACAGTTGCCTGAATGTTAAACCCAGAATGAGAACAGTATTCATCTTTGTGTGAATACTGTTTTTTATTTCATTCGAAAATCCCCCAAATTTTCTCGTATGGCAAACAAAATTTCTTGTATTATGGACTACCCTTTTTGTTTATGTTATAATTTAAAATATTTATGTGAACGTGAACATTCCGAAGCAGTTTTACAAAATTGTTATGAGGATAATCAAAATAGACGAGGGGAAATGAAATGAAAAGTATTACTTGTGACCTTTGCGGCGGTCGTCTGCAAATCGATGCAGGTGGACAATCCGCCAGCTGTACGGAATGTGGAATGCCACATTCCATCGAACGTGTACGTGAAAAACTGAGTGCTGATGTGCAGGGAAAAACTCCTGAACATCAAAAAGAGCGTCAGCGTGAAAAAGAAATTGTTGTAGATGTAATCGTGGAAGAAGATGACAAAGACGACGATATCATAGATGTTATCGTTGAACATGATGATAAAGACAATGACAAAAAAGATCGTATCGTCAATCATGTAATACATTCTGACCGTATTAAAGGTGATTCCGATAGAAACAAACAGGAAATCACGTTACGTTCCGATCAGCTTTCTCAAAAGATATTAGAAAAGAAAGAGCCAAAAGACCATACAACCCGTATCAAAGTAGAAAGTATATCTTCTACTCTGCTTGGATATGTTTCCATCACCGGCGTTGTGCTCAATGGGTCATTAAAAAGCTTTGATCGACTTCATTTGGAACAAATGCCAAAAATCACCTGTATTTCAGAAACGATGAAATCACACCCTGGCAAAGAAAAACTCTATTACGCCGGTGTCGGTACTCGTATAAAGGTAACACTCCTGCATATTCGTAAACGAGATCTTGCAGTGGGAGATATTCTGGTCGGCGAACAGCTTGCGCCTGGCACACCAGCAAATGATTGCTATGGTTATAATGGAACAACGCAGGAATATTTTGATGAACTGCTTTCCGGAACATTTTCTGAATATCAGATTATGAAAGATGTGAAACTTTCCATTGGTACTCCATCCGCCCCGGTTTCGTATTTGTTTACCCAAAATAATCGTCCATTGTTGGCTGTTATTCTTTGCCATTCACAAAAATACAACACCAAAGAGATTCGAACAACGATACAGGCATGTGAGTCCAGAGGAATTCCCGTACAACGATATTTTGAAGATTTCCGTAACAAATCGGATTATGTCTGCGAACGAATCCGCAGCGTTCTGAAATAATTCAGAACTGAAAAATTAATATGTTTAAAACAGAGGGAAACGCTTAGCACCTGTGATGGACAAAGCACAGGCTGTTTGACAGCTTTGCAGGTAGCTTGCCTGTGTGCAGTCTGGTAGCTAACGGATGCCGTTAGCTCTTTAACGACTTTCCCTCTGTTTTTTATCCCATTTTAGCTGTATGGAGGGCATTATGGATCTGATTTCCCGACTGGCAGATGCCGATCAATGGAAAGAATTTTACGAATATAAACAGGCAAGTGGACACCTTACCCAAAAGGATTTGCAGAAACTGGCTGATTTTATCGAAAATAAAGAGTATTTAGAATGTGTAACTGCAATTTCAAAAGGCGGCACATTTGCACCGCCCCGCAGGGCATGTATCAGCAAAATGCATTCTGATAAAAAAAGGATTGTATATATTTATCCAGAAACTGAAAGTAATATTTTGAAATTATTAACGTTTTTACTGCAAAGAACATATGATGACATATTCACCAAGCATTTGTATTCCTTTCGTCCCCAGACGGGCGTGAGGCACGCCATTCGGCGCTTGACACATACCGCAGGGATTCGGAATATGTGGTCCTATAAGGTAGACATCAGCAATTATTTTAATTCTATACCTGTGGAAAAGATGCTTTTTATTCTACGTCAAACGCTGGCTGATGAACCGAGGATCTATGCATTTATCGAGACACTGCTTCTCAATCCACTGGTTTCGGATAATGCTGTGCTGATTGAGGAAGAAAAAGGAATCATGGCAGGGACTCCAATCTCTACGTTTCTTGCAAATGTATATCTGAATCATATGGACCATTATTTTGCAGATGCTGGGATACTTTATGCCCGCTATTCGGATGACATTATTTTCTTTGCTCCATCGGAACATGCTTTGCAAGAAAATATTTTGTATTTAAAACAGACATTGGCAGACTCTGGTCTGACTGTCAATCCGAAAAAAGAACAGATTACAAAACCGGGGGAACCTTGGACTTTTCTTGGCTTTGTATTTGAAAATGGCACGGTTGACATTGCTCCAGTTTCCGTAGAAAAGCTGAAAGCCAAAATGCGTCGAAAAACGAAGGCATTGATGCGTTGGAAAAATAAAAAAGGACTTTCCGGCGTACACGCCGCTAAGGCATTTGTACGGATTTTCAATCAAAAATTGTTCGAAAATCCCATTGACCACGAGCTCACCTGGACTCGTTGGTATTTTCCATTCATCAATACGACAAAATCTTTGAAGATTATTGATGTCTACAGCCAAAGCTGCATTCGTTATCTGGCAACCGGAACACGCACGAAATCCGCTTATAATTTTCGCTATGAAGATATGAAGGCTTTGGGGTATATCAGTTTGGTAAATGCTTATTATAACCACCGAAAGAATTTCGATTAGGTTTCTACAACATAAAAAATAGAAGCGTGATGTACGATTCTACTCGAATCTTGTCACGCTTCTTGTTTTGAGAGAGAGTTTTTCTATTTATTTTTCTATTTATTTTTCTATTTTTTCAATGATTTTATCAGTTACTTTTTCGTAGTGCTTATCTGCTGCATCCACGATATTTTTTACTACTTCTTTATAAGCTTCTACATCCTGTTCCATATTTTTTTCTTCCTGTGTTCCTCTTTCCACAAGACGATCGGTAATTGTTTCATAGTATGTATCTACCGTATCAGCAATCTTATCTGCGATTTTGGATGCTCTTTCTTTTGCTTTTTCTTTATCGAATTTTTCCCCACTCATACGTTCTGCAAAATGATCTGTCACGATGTCCACATATTCTTCTGTTGTTTCAATCATCTTATCGATAATTTTTTGAGCCGCAGATTTATCTTTTTCGATATCTTTTTCTGCCTGTTCCATTCTGGATGTCAAACGTTCTGTTACAACATCATAATGTTTATCTGCTGTGTTAACTGCTGCGTCCATTGCCTTTTCTAAATTTTTGTTTTCCATTGCCCTTCTCCTTTTTTAAATAAATCTCTCTTGATTACCCTTGACAATTTTTCTTGTCACATGTACTATAATATACAAGTGTCGCATTTGCAACAATCAGTTTTATTCATATTGATGTGTATCATACACTTACACAAAATATGTAGCTTTTACAACGAAAATGGAGAAAATTTATGCAGGAAAATCAAAGAATTACCCTTACAAAACGATTATTAAAAGAAGGTTTGCTTCGTATTTTAAAGAAAAAGAACATTGAAAAAGTAAATGTCAGCGAATTGTGTGCGGAAGCCGGTATTAATCGTGCTACCTTTTACAGACATTATGAAATGCCGGCGGATGTGCTGCATGATATTGAAAAAGACATCATCTCAGATATCAATATTTTGGAGTTTAATCCCAAAAATATACCGGAAATCAAGAAAGAACTGGAACGTATTTGTACATACATTTATGAACGCAGTGAAATGGCCAAAATATTGCTTCGCAATAGCAATTTTGCAAATTCTACTGAGCTTTTGGAAATGTTTTGCAAGCAATTACTGGCTACCAAATATGCCGATAATCTGGATGAGGAAAGTGCCCGCTTGATTGTTATCAGCGTTGCCGGAGGTGGAAGTGCTTTGCTGAAGGCATGGATGCTTGAAGATATTAAGAAAACACCGAAAGAGATGGCGGATTTGATTATTCGGTTTATTGAATATGGGAAGGACTTTTTTTGATTATTGACTCGATTAATTTATGTTTGTGAGGCAGAATTACCTATCACATCATCCCCACAAACACAAATTTGTAATACTACTTCTCCCCATCATATCAACAGCAAACTTTTCAAAACATATAGCCATCCCGTCAAGGTAAATGCACTAAGCATAGTTGTCAGCATAACCACACTGGAGGACAATACCCCTTCATGTCCCATATTTTTCGCCATGACATAACTGCTTACTGTTGTCGCAGAACCAAGCATGACCAAAATCGCAACCAGTTCCGATTCCCTGAAGCCAAGCTTGACCGCAATCGGCAAAAAGACTGCACACAATCCCACTAATTTAAGTGTCGCTGCCACAAAGGCCGGTTTTACTTTTTTAAATGCTTTTCTAATATCGAAGGTGGCTCCCATTGCCATCAATCCCATCGGAGAAGCAACGGATCCTACATTGGAAATTGTTTTTTCCAATATCTTTGGCATCGGAATTTGCAATGCTGACCAGGCAAGCCCCAGCGCAATCGCAATAATAATAGGGTTTGTCACAATCCCTTTTAATGTTCTTTTGATAACTTTACTATCAATTCCCCTTTGTTTCGGATGAAAAAAGGATAAAACCACAACAGCCATGATATTATACAAAGGCACACTTCCGATAATCATCAGCGGTGCCATGCCGGAATTTCCATAAATGTTCTGGATAAACGCAATTCCCAAGAGA
Source organism: Ruminococcus sp. (assembly GCA_036308845.1). Taxonomy (GTDB): domain Bacteria; phylum Bacillota; class Clostridia; order Lachnospirales; family Lachnospiraceae; genus Oliverpabstia. Next base: position 11,295 of record JAXJUX010000063.1, on the reverse strand, counting down.
GCCGCACTGCTGCGATAAGAAGCTTGTATAAATTCCCCCTGTATGCTTTTATCTTTCCACAAAAATGACACAAGTGCTGCAATCGCAATGCTCAACACTGTTACGCAGAAGCAAAAGAGAACAAATTTGGTATCCCATGCTTCGGCAAAATCCACGGTTGCCAAATCTTCAAAAACAAGTACCGGAAGGGGTACCAGAAAAACAAATTTGTTCATTTTATTTGCAAATTCTTCATCGATCCAACCCAGATTGCGAAACAGCAAACCCAAAAGCATCATGAGGAATACGGGAACGGTAGCATTTAAACTAAATATCAAATTTTCCATCACTTAATCACGTCTTTCATCTTCATTAGTATAACATTCGCAGTATCTTGCTGCAAATGCCGGCGGTTCCTCGTTCGCATACAGATGTGATACATCACCAAAAGAACCCATACGAAAACTTGCAATTCCTTCTCTGCGTTCTTCGGTCACAACGGTAGTCACGGAAGTTGGCGCCGCACAGGTATGATGCCAAATAATCATTGGAGACACATGCATCAGATGAGAAAGCAGCACACTTTCCAATCCAAAATGACAAAACAGACAGATGGTATCGTTATTTGGTCTTACCGCACGATACATCGTTCCTTCTCTTTTATATCCATGTTGTTCCAACAACATATCAAAATTTTCTGTTACCCAATCATATTCTTTTTTTACATTGCCATCCTGCATAATTTTATGCGTATACCATTTGTCAACATCATAAAAACATGGTTCATGCATCCAATCCTGCGGAAGCCAATCCCAAGTATTTACAGTTCCCTCTGCAATATCCGGTCGTCTAATCGGCGCATCAAATTCCCGCAGCCATTCGCAAACTTCTGCGGTGCGGTTCATTTTTTCCAGTGTAAAGGAAGCGGTGTCTTTCGCTCTTCCAAGCGGAGAAACGTAAAAAGCATCGATTTTCATTTTACTCAATCGCTCTGATAAATATTTTGCTTCTTTCCATCCTTTTTCTGTTAAAGAATCGATGGAATAATCCGGGTCACCGTGTCTTACTATTAAAATTTTCATCTTTTCGTACTCCTGATTTATCTAACTTTATCTTCCAGTTCCAGCAAATATCCAAAAATGTGCATGCTGAGTTTCATCACATTATGGCGCAGCAAATTGTTTTTCACCGTTACATAATCATCGCTGATCACTTTTTTCACCAGAGCTTCTGTTTCTTCTCTGTCCAGTTCTACCGGATCTTTCTGTTCCAAAGATTCGTATCTTCTCGCCATATCTTCATCGATGCGGCCATCATTTGCGATGACAACGTCAATTTTATGGTCTCCCAAATATTGATTCAATAATTTTATGTGGTCTGATACTTTAAACTTGTCAGTTTCGCCTGGCTGTGTCACCATATTGCATGCATACAGAATTTTTCCCTTGCTTCGGTCAATGGCCTTTACAATTTCATCACAAATCAGATTTGGAATAATACTTGTAAAGAGGCTCCCCATACTCAGCACAATCAAATCTGCTTCTTCTATTGCCTGCACGGCTTCTTTTGTTGGAATAGGTTCTTCTTTATAGAACACACGCTGAATATTATTTTTGTTTTTGGTAATGTGATGTTCGCCTTCTACGATGCTTCCATCTCCCATTTCTCCCATCAAGACAACATTATCTTCTGTCAGCGGGACAACTTTCCCTTTCAAATTAAATACTTTACTCAATGCTTCAATTCCATCGGAAAGATTTCCGGTAATTTCGGAACATGCCGTCAGAAGTAAATTTCCCACCGTGTGACCATCCAGATCACTGGTGGTATGGAAACGATAGTTAAACAATTCCATCACCAAAGGTTCTGTCTCGGACAGCGCAACGATGACCCGTCGAATATCTCCAACCGCCGGGATATTAAATTCTTCTCTCAAAATCCCTGTACTGCTGCCGTCGTCACATACCGATACGATGGCTGTCAGATCAATAGGAAATTCTTTTAACCCACGAAGCAATGTGGAAGAACCAGTTCCACCACCTAATACCACTACTTTTCTTTTCATAACGTTCCTTCTTTCTTTATTTGTTATGATTTCATTCTGTTGTCAATTTTAGCATATGTGGTTTCGTATGGTCTATACAATATTTGCACAATATTATATGCAAATATCTTACTTCTCTCATCACTTGCTGGCTGATGTTTCTTAAATAAATAAAAATTCATCCCACTTGGGGGACGAATTTCCATAAAAATTATTTTTATCATCCAATTTGCCATGTGATTGTATCAATTTCATACATAAAACACTATTTTCATCCAAATTACTGGAGGATTCTCTTCTTTACCACACATTCTCATCCAATAGCGCAATGAAGCGTATCACAAAAGCATTATAACATAATCACTATTACACCAAAAGAGCCTCCCAAGACTAACGTCCTGAGAGGCTGTAAGTTTACATCTCTAACTATTTATTTTTCTACAATATTTCGTGCAACATGAATTCCACTCGCAGACGCATGAGAAAGGGAATGTGTAATTCCACTTCCATCTCCGATAATATATAATCCTTTGTGTTTGGATTCCAGATTTTTGTCTACTTCCACTTCCATGTTATAGAATTTAACTTCTACACCGTAAAGAAGTGTATCTTCATTGGCTGTTCCTGGCGCAACTTTATCCAATACATAAATCATTTCAATGATGCCATCCAGAATACGTTTTGGTAATACAAGGCTCAGATCACCAGGGGTCGCATTTAATGTCGGTGTAACAAATGCTTCTTCGATACGAGCAGGAGTAGAACGACGACCACGAATCAAATCACCAAAACGCTGCACGATTACGCCGCCACCCAACATATTACTCAATCTCGCAATGGATTCCCCATAACCATTGGAATCTTTGAATGGTTCTGAAAAATGTTTTGCAACCAATAATGCAAAGTTTGTATTTTCAGTCTGTTTTGCAGGATCTTCATAACTGTGACCATTTACAGTAATAATACCGTTGGTATTTTCGTTTACGACAGCTCCCTTAGGATTCATACAGAATGTACGAACGCGGTCACCGTATTTTTCTGTACGATATACAATCTTACTTTCATAAAGTTCATCTGTTAAGTGAGCAAATACAGCAGCCGGCAATTCTACACGAACACCGATGTCTACACGATTGGATTTTGTAGAAATATCAAGCTCTTTACATACAGATTCCATCCATTTACTTCCGATACGCCCAACAGAAATCACACAGTCTTTACAATGGTATGTTGCATCTTTACAAATAACATCATATCCATTTTCACTGACAGCCACAGATAAAACAGGTGTATCAAAGAAAAATTCAACTTTTTCTTTCAAATCATTATATAAATTTTCAAGTACAATGTAGTTAATATCTGTTCCCAGATGGCGCACAGATGCATCTAACAAATGCAAATCGTTCTGAATACAAAGTGTTTTGAATCTAGTTCCGGCAGTTGAATACAATTTTGTTCCTTCTCCACCATAACGCAGATTAATTTCATCTACATAACGCATAAGATCTAATGCTCGTTTTTTTCCAATGTATTCGTACAATGTTCCGCCAAAATCATTTGTAATATTGTATTTTCCGTCTGAAAATGCACCAGCTCCACCGAAACCACTCATAATACTACAGCTTTTGCAACTGATACAGCTTTTGATTTTTTCTCCATCAATTGGACATTTACGTTTGTCTAAAGCATGTCCTGCTTCAAAAACAGCTACTTTTAATTCAGGTTTACGCTGCATCAATTCATACGCAGCAAATATTCCCCCAGGACCAGCACCAACAATAATTACGTCATAGTTCATACGAATATTCTCCTTTTTTGTTGCTTGATTATCATTTAAAAGTTCATTCACTGATACTTCTAAAACCTCTGCAATTTTTAATAACATTTCCACATCAGGCATTGATAAACCTTTTTCCCATTTTGAAACGGTTTGCCTCGTTACAAATAATTTCATCGCGAAACTTTCTTGAGAAAACTGCTTTTTCTTCCTATATTTCTTCAGATTCTCACTAAACATCAGATCACCCACCTTCATCAGTTTCCCACCGAATATTATATAATATAACCAAATGTGGGACAAGCAACGAAAGTTAACATTTGGAATTCGTTATATCCAAAGATAATTTCCCTAAAAACAAAAACCTCCCAAGACCGAAGTCCTGAGAGGTTATAAGTCGTATTTGATTGTGCGTCCCAAAACGCGAAGATTAACGCTTGGAGAACTGCAATTATCTCTTGTACAACCGAAAATCGTTGATTTTACGCGGTTTTAGTTACACATCATCTTCATCACAATCTGAAAAGAGGAAGGTACTTTCCATAAAAGCAACTTCCTCTTACTTTATCTAATTTAATTATTTAGAGCTTTCCATTAATACATCACATGCACTGAGAGCCAGTAGTTTCACAGATGCGTGAAGATTTCTTTTTCCTTCTTCACCTCCTGCTGCTACCGCAAATTCCTCTGTGTGTGTTCCTACATGATCTTTCAGTTTTACATAAAACTGAATGGCTGGAATCTCATGAGTTACATTTCCTACATCTGTTGATCCGATGCCCTGAGTCAGATCACGTTCTATGTATTCTTCTCCAATAAACTCCATATTTTTACGTACATACTGAACCAGCTTCTTATCATTACGTACATCTTTAATTACTTCATCCAATTGCTTCTCTTCTACAGTTGTTCCTGTTGCAATTGCCGCACCTTTTGCGCAGTTACGAATGATTTCGACAAGTTCCATCATATATTCATATTCCAGAGAGCGAATATTAAATACTGCTTTTGCCTCATCAGTAACTGTATTATGAGCAACGCCGCCTTCTGTTATAATTCCATGCACACGACTGTAGTCTTTAAAATGAAGACGCATCATATCAACTGCATGGAACATAAGCTGTACACCACTTAAAGCATTTGCTCCTTTCCATGGACAGGCTGCCGCATGTGCCGGCTTGCCCCTGAAGGTGAATTCCAAAACAACTGCTGCAAAGGAAATATCATCCGGAATAGATGCATCACAGGGATGCATCAACAGTGCTGCATCAATCCCCTTAAACACCCCTTCACGTACCATAATTGCTTTTCCGCTTCCTTTTTCTTCCGCTGGTGTGCCAAGAACTTTTAAAACACCGCCAATTCCATATTTTTCCATTGTTTCTTTTAAAACAATGCCTCCACCTGCTGCAGAGGTTCCTATTAGATTATGTCCGCATCCATGTCCTATTTCCGGCAGACAATCATACTCCCCCATTAAGGCAACAGTCTTTCCAGGTTTACCAGAATCATAAGTTGCCTCAAAAGCGGTATCAAGACTTCCCACACCTCTTTTTACTTCAAATCCATTTTTTTCAAGAAGATCACAAAGAGCTGCCTGTGATTTATGCTCATGAAACGCCAGTTCCGGATGATGGAAAATATAAGAACTTGTCTCCTCAAATTCTGTTTTTTTCTCTTCTGCAAGTGTTGTAATATGTTTCTTGATATTTTCTAATGCCCCCATAATTTAACCATACCTTTCCAAAAATGAACCATTCTTTTTCTATCCCTAAATTTCTTAGATCATTCCGTTTAATGCCAATACAATGTTAGAAATAAGGGCAGAACCAAAATATGTAGATGCCATAACCACAAAGGCTATTAAGACTATCTTCCAACTAAGCTTTTTAAATACCTCTAACTGCTCTCCTACTGCAATACCTGCAAATGCAAGAAGTGGAATACCCACTAATCCGAAGGAATATGCCTGTAATGTATTTACAATGAAATCGGCTACAGGGGAAATCGGCAATGTTAGTGCAAACGCAACGAGCGTTGACCATGCAAATCCCGGAAGATTCGGTTTCTTTACAAAATTCTTTAAAAGAATTGAAAGAACTACAAGGACAAAACTCACCAGTGTCGCTTTTCCAAGTTCCATTAGGTTACTTCTTACTGAAACAAGATGAATTACTGCGATAATACCATATACAACGATTACGATTTTAATTTGCTCTATAATATTTTCTAATGTTGATACCTTTTCCTCTGCCTGTGCTGTGTTTGCCATTCTTGTTAATCCTCCTTCTCCGGCTTCGCCTTAAATACTTTTACACGAATTTTTTCTATCGTCGGATTAATACGACGATAATACCAGTTCGCTAACGGCAATGCCACAAACATTTCTACGTAAATACCGGTAACGGCTGTCAAAAGACCACTTGTTGCAGAATATGCAAGAATCTGTTCTGTAAATGCTGCGGGCGCTGCACTTGTAAGAGCCGCTGTTGCCGCATTCATCATAGAAGCACTTCCCATACCTGACGCCATTGCAAGAGCATATGGATGAAAACCAATCATTAGTCCAAGCGGTGCAAGGAAGGAGTAAAATAATGTTCCAAATACGCTTCCACTGATATATGTACCAAGGGTTCCCATACCTTCTCTTGATTCCAGTCCGTACTTATCACCGATAATACCAAGGGCTGTATCTCTACAAAGAGAAAAGGTTCCTCCTACCGCACTTCGTCCTAATCCGATCAACAATCCCAACGGCAATGCAATGAGCATTGTCATCATATTTCCTACTTCCTGCAAAAGCAAAGCAGGTCCTGCCTGTAAGACAATCCCAATCTTTGGTCCTGCATTGATACCAAACATGATACCAAGAGGATAAAGTGTAAGAGAAAGCAAATACGGTGCACGCTTGATTTCTGCACTGCTGATAAACTTCTTTAAAGGGGGAATCACTTTACCTAAAAGCATTGGGGACAATAAAATACCCATAATGATTACCCAGATCATTGTCAGGATCGTAACATCTACTCCTGCCACTTTGAACTTCAAGGGTCCAATCAGCTCTGCGAGCACACAAAGTACAAGCGCCGCGATCATACAGTTAACTGTACCTGTTCTTTTTTTCATGTTGTTTTTTCCTCCGTTCGTCTATTGCTTATTGAACCAAGTATATCATTCTCTTATAATCCTCTCAATCCTTTCTCTGCACCAGAAATGCTTTGTTTTTTGTGCATGGTGCATAACAATATGGTTGATACATAAAATTTATGTGCATTTCGCCCAACAGTATTGTCTTTTTTTAGGCACAGCTCACATCGACTTTACGTATATGTGATGCTAAACTTTACAATATAAACCATATCAGAAAAGAGGGCAAACAATATGTTATACAAACAATTGATGGAAGCTTACGACATTATTGACAGTAGCCATGCCAGTGGCGCAGAAGTCGCTGCCTATTTAAAATCGATACGGAAGGACGCAGATATTTCTGTCTATCCGCTGGTTGGCTCCCAGGGTTCCACCGATATGCTGAAAGTGCGTATCCCTGGAAAAAACGGTAAAGCAAGCGGAGGAACTGCACCCACTATTGGTCTTCTTGGCAGACTTGGAGGATTGGGTGCCAGACCGGAACGGATCGGATATGTTTCCGATGGTGATGGTGCACTTGTAGCCATCGCACTTGCAGCTAAACTGTTAGATATGAAGAATAAAGGCGATGACCTGGATGGAGATGTATTTATCTCCACACATATCTGTCCGGATGCACCAACTGCGCCCCATATTCCAGTTCCTTTTATGGGTTCACCCGTTGATATGGCACAGGTAAATGCAGAAGAGCTCTCACCGGAACTTGATGCGGTGCTCTCTGTAGATACAACAAAAGGAAATCGAATCATCAATACACGGGGATTTGCAATCTCTCCTACGGTAAAGGAGGGGTATATTCTTCGAACATCTGAAGATCTGCTTGATATTATGCAGATTACAACCGGTCGTCTTCCTTATGTTTTTGCTTTAACACAGCAAGATATTACTCCATACGGAAACGATCTTCATCACTTAAACAGTATTCTTCAGCCGGCAACAGCCACTAAAGCCCCAGTTGTTGGGATAGCTATTACCACAGAAACAACTGTGCCTGGATGTGCTACCGGAGCAAGCCATATGGAAGATTTGGATGAAGCTGCACGTTTTATGCTGGAAGTGGCAAAAGCCTTTGGTAAAGGAATACTTCGCTTTTATGATGAGAAAGAATTCGCAAAGATCCAAAAACTTTATGGCTCTTTAGAACATTTCCAGACTCTGGGTTCAAATAGATAAGTATATGTCCATATCTGAATTACAGATACTTTTCTTTTCCCTTAACAAGAAGAAAAAGTCCGGCATCTAGAACATGCTGAACTTTTTCTTCTGTACTTTTATATAAAGTGACGGAGCCGAAGAGCAAGAGACAGTTCAAGAATGCTGTCCGGTTCCGATAGATTATATCCTGTTAAATTTTCGATTTTTTTAATTCGATACATCAAAGTATTTCTGTGTAAAAAAAGACTGGTTGAAGTTGTATTTCTTGCGCCTAAATGATTTACGAGTGTTTCCAGTGTTTCCAAAAGATTACTATCATTTTCTTTGTCATATTGTATTAACGTATTCAATTCTCTCGCAACATAATCTTTACATGCAGGTTGTCCGCTAATTTCCTTTAGAAGTTTCCAATATCCAGCTTTTTCAATACATACCACTTTTTGTTTTATACCCTGACTTCTTACAATATCAAGGGCATCCATAGCACTCTGATATGCCTGTGAAAATTCACTATAAGATGTCATGATTTCTGATATGCCAATTATAATGTCTAACCCTGTCTTTTCTGCCAAAACATCCCGCACATCTTCATAACATTGCTGATCCGGCTCTGAAATATCTTTTTTTATAATACATGGAAAAAAACTATTGTTTGACAACACTACACAAGAGTATTTCTTTTCAAGAAGAATTTCTCGAATCCATTGTTCAATTTTTTGATACTGTTCTTCTGTTTCATCTTCGGAACGATTATTAAGCTGATCCATAAGTGGAACCGCTTCTATAAGCATAACTCTGTATGGAGGCTTAGGCCATTTCTGCTCATCTGCCCGATGACTGAACTCTTCCTCGCAGACAAGATTTCCGGCAAGCATATCCACAAACAACTTTTTATCTGCTTCCCGTTTTTTTATTTTTGCATCATGCTGTTTTCTATCATTATTGTTCTGGGATTTAACAAGCACCTCCATTATTGCATAGTTTAGCTCAACAAATGCAAGCTCCTCCGGCATAATGATAATTGGAAACTGATATTCTTCAGAAAGCTTCAGCACATCTTCAATATACGGTCCAATAAATCGTGATTTTATTGCAAGAGCAGCTGCTTTCGCATCATGAAGACTGTGAATCAGTGATAAAAGCCTTTCTTTATTTTCACTGTAAACATAGCCGGTTGTAATATATATTACATTTGGCCGCATCCACGCTTCCATATTCGGAATCTCCATACAGTCGACATAGCGCACAATTCTTCCAAGATTTTCATGACCTGTAGCAAGTGTACATCCCTTGGCCTTTGCAATTTCATATATTTCCTTAACTGTAACTGCCAATTATTTCATCCTTCCCCATATAAGTTCTCGTATATATTTTATGTCAAAAAAAGTTTACCATAAAAGCCAGCATCAACGCCATCCCCACTTCACAAAAACAGAGAAAGCATCCGGATAAGTCCCCTGTAGTGCCGCCAAAAAACTTCAGAGCCATGTGCCGATATCTGGCAAAAATAAGCAGAGCCACCGCAAAAGCAGCTACTCCATACACCGGATGGATCAGCGCCATCAGGACAAACAGAATCATCAGGTAAACGATAAGAACATTTCGTGTCACTTTATCCGCGGAATTTCTGGAAAACTCTGCCACAGTTCCGTCTGCTTTGGCTTTCGGAAGCATAATCACACCGATTCCGGAAAGGCATCTGGATACCATGAAACCAAGGCTCAGTACAAGCAGCGCCTCCATGCTGCCCCGGCTGATGATCTGACTGTAGGCTCCGAACCAACAGAGAAAATAAACGCAGGCAGTGATAACTGCGAAAGCTCCTGCATTGGAATCCTTAAGGATTTCCAGTCTGCGGCTCCTCTCCTGCCAGGAGCTCATAGCGTCGGAGGTATCAAGAAGCCCGTCCACGTGAATCCCTCCTGTTACGATAACCGGAATCAAAGTGAGGACCACTGCGCCGAAATCCACATCGAATCCGTATCGTTCAAGAACATATGCAGCCAAAAGCGTAAGCCCGCCAATCACAGTTCCGATAAAAGGAAAAAAGCAAAACATATATTTCATATTTTCTTTTTTCCAGTCTGCCTGAGGCATTGGAATTTTTGAAAACATGGCAAAAGCCACCTTAAAATTATTCCATAATGATTTCACAGTGCTGTTACTCCCTTCTGTAAGTCGTTAGCATTTGAAAAATCTCGTTTCATATATACAGGGATTCCATATACGACTTCCACTGCTTCGTCCGCATCCTGGGCAAGTTTTTGGTTAATCCTGCCAAGAGCATCAAGATAAGCCTTCATTTCCCCCTCATAAGAGGCAGAAGCAGAAAAAATTTCGTTTGTTACTATGAAACAAAACCTTCCGGGTAGCCAAAAAAGCGCAGACTACCCCTATCAAACTTAAAAAGGTTGATTTTGAACTTAACTGACAGGCTTATGCGGCAACTACTGGAGCCTCCCAGCCAAGCGCTTTTAACTTCTTAAGGTACGCATTGATTTTGCGTTCCTTATTGAACTGATTGTAATAATCAGCTCCAAGATCCTTGAAAACAACTCCATCCCTTAGGATGTGGTATATCGCAATTAGCATCGAATGGGCTACTGCCACATAGGCACGCTTTGACCCACGGTGAGCACTGATCCTCATAAACTGCGCATGGAAGTAGGACTTCTTATTTTTTACAGCTGCATGTGCACAGGTAATTAGTGTCGTCCGCAAGAGGGAGTTCCCTTTTCTTGTTTTACCGGACTTTCTTTTCCTGGCACTTTCATTATCACCAGGGCATAATCCAGCCCAGGATGAAATGTGCTTATCTGTAGGAAAACGAGCCATATCTGTGCCAATGACGGAGATGATGGCCTGGGCACTGGTGTTGCCTATGCCGGTCACATCCTGGATTGCCTTCGAAGCCTGCTTTTCTTCCGGTTTCATAAAGTTATCAATCTCGTCATCCAGGTTTTTGATGTGACCATTCAGTTCATCCAAATGGACAAGAAGCTCTTTCATCATCCTGCGCTGGAGAGGAGACATCACGCCATTCAGGTCATCAATGATCTGCTCCTTGGTGGCTTTGAGGTTATGGGCAATGACTTTCTGCTCATACATCTCATCGTATTTTGCCCCGTCAATGGATTCTCCGGTAAGGAGATCTTCCAAGATACTTCGGGCACTTTTGCCATTGATGTCT
>JAXJUX010000062.1:0-13062 GCA_036308845.1 Ruminococcus sp. | reverse complement strand
TTCCTGAGCGTCAATTTAGTCAATCTTAGAAGATAGTTGAGAAGGAGCGGCCTGTTTCTGAAAAGCAACACCAATTATCTGCGTCCCCAACGAACCACAAATAAGTATACTATTAGGAGAGGAAAATGGAAATCGAACGCAAATTTTTAATCAATACATTACCGGAAAATCTGAATACCTATCCACACAAAGAATTCGAACAGGGCTATCTGTGTACAGAACCTGTCGTTCGTGTGCGTCGAGAAGGAAATGAATACGTACTGACCTACAAATCCAAAGGGTTGATGGTCAGACGCGAAGAAAATCTTCCATTAACTAAGGAAGCGTACGAGCATCTGCGGGAAAAAGCAGATGGAACGATTATTACGAAAACCCGTTATTTTATTCCAGAAAAAGATGGTCTGACGATTGAATTGGATGTTTTTCATGGGAAACATGAGGGATTGATTTTGGCAGAGGTAGAATTTCCAACGGTTGAAATTGCTGAAGGCTATCAACAGCCGGAATGGTTTGGCGAAGAAGTGACTTTTTCCGACAAATACCATAATAGCAATTTAAGCAAGGCATAGCGTGATTTTATACGGAAAAATGCAATTATGCAGTATGTGCATCGAAAAAACAGCGCATATGCTGCATAATTTATGAAAAAGTTGGATTTTATTCTTTTTTTTCCAGTTTATGAGAATTGAGCTCCTTATATTCTTTTGGGGAAATGCCATATTCTTTCTTAAAGGCGCGAAAGAAACAGGAATAATCCTTAAATCCATACTGTGCATAGGCTTGACCGATGCTGGTGCCGCTGACGATGGCATTTCGGCACATGTCGAGCCTTTTTTTTGTTATGTATTGATGTATGGATAACCCAAGATTTTCCTTAAAAATGTGTGCAATGTGGAATTTGCTGATGTGAAAATTCTTGGCAAGCGTATCCAGAGACAAATCTTCATCCAGATGTGTTTCTATGTAATGAAGCAATTGTTCATATAAATTCTGTTCTTCTTTCTGGGTTCCAGGGTGTTCCAATTCATAAACTGTGCGATTTAAATGTAAAATCAAATCATTTACACAAAGAGATACCTTGGCATCTTTACCAAAACGATCGGACAAAAGTTCCTCAATGAGACGAAAAACCTTTGCCTGGAGTGCATTAAAGGCGATGGTGTCGTAATGGAAAATATATTGTCCCTGATGGGTTGCTTTTTGCATGATATATACATAATCCGGAGACAAAGCCATCAGTTCTTTGCAGTAATCCTGACTGATCCAGAAAACAAATCGCTGATAAGGTGCATCTTTTCCAGTAGATACTGCATGATGCGGCACATCCGGAGGAATCATAATGACATCACCGGTTTGTAATTTGAATGGAATTCCATCAATGAACATGGAAACATTGCCATTTAGAAAAAAATAAAATTCATAGTAATCGTGAGTATGATTAGAAACGCCGGAAAAATGGGCATCGTCATAGTAATATATTTCAAAATCTTTGGACAGCATGTACTGTCTTGTACTAAAAATTGTCTGTAATTGTTTCTTCATAAGCCCCTCCTTTTGTGCATTTTAACATAAAAACGCAAGATTTGCAATGTTGACAACAACAGAACCAATGGAATTTTTCACAAAACTGGGTTATAATGATTACAGTTTAAATAAGTAGACCGAAGCAGAACGAAACACAAAGAGTCTTCGGAACGCAATAAGAAAGGAGCTTATACAATCATGAAATTAAATGAACAGGGACTTGTTGACAAAAAACAGTGGGAAGAAAAAGGTTATGCACTTCCACAGTTCGACAGAGAAGCAGTAACAAAAGCTACAAAAGAAAACCCATTTTGGATTCACTTTGGACCAGGTAACATTTTCCGTGCATTCCAGGCTAACGTAGTACAGAATTTGCTGAATGCAGGACTTCTTGACAGAGGTTTGGTAGTAGCTGAAGGTTATGACTACGAAATCGTACAGAAAATGAATCATCCACACGATGATTACAACCTGCTCGTTACATTGAAAGCTGATGGAAATATCGAAAAAACAGTTGTTGGTAGCGTTGTTGAATCTCTGACAGTAGATTCTCAGAACGAAGCTGACTGGACACGTCTGAAAGAAATCTTCGCAAAAGATTCTCTGCAGATGGTATCCTTCACAATTACAGAAAAAGGTTACAGCCTTGTAAATGGTAGAGGAGATTACCTGCCAGGCGTACCAGAAGATCTGAAAAACGGACCAGCTAATGCTATGAGCTACATGGGTAAAGTTTCTGCGCTGCTTCATGCAAGATATGCAGCAGGTGAAAAACCAGTTGCTATGGTAAGTATGGATAACTGCTCACACAATGGTGATAAATTATATGCTGCTGTTAACGCATTTGCTGAAGCTTGGGTTGAAAACGGTGTTGTAGATGCTGGATTCAAAGCTTATGTAAATGATAAGAGCAAAGTTACATTCCCATGGTCTATGATCGACAAAATCACACCAAGACCAGACGCTTCTGTAGAAGCTATTCTGAAAGCTGACGGCGTAGAAGAACTGGAACCAGTTGTTACATCTAAAAACACTTGGGTAGCTCCATTCGTTAACGCTGAAGAAACAGAATATCTGGTTATTGAAGATGCATTCCCTAACGGAAAACCTGAAGCACTGACAAAAGGCGGACTGATGTTCACAGAACGTGAAACAGTAGACAAAGTAGAAAAAATGAAAGTTTGTACTTGTCTGAACCCACTGCATACATGTCTGGCAGTATTCGGATGCATCCTTGGATACGAAAAGATTTCCGAAGAAATGAAAGACGCTGAACTGAAAAAAATGGTTGAAACAGTTGGTTATGTAGAAGGTCTTCCAGTAGTAGTTAACCCAGGCGTTCTGGATCCAAAAGTATTCATCGATACAGTATTGAACGTACGTATTCCAAACCCATTCATGCCTGATACACCACAGCGTATCGCAACAGATACATCTCAGAAACTGGCTATCCGTTTTGGTGAAACAATCAAAGCTTATGCAGCTTCTGATGAACTGGATGTAGCTAACCTGAAACTGATTCCATTGGTATTTGCTGGATGGCTGCGTTACCTGATGGCTGTTGATGACAATGGAAACAAATTCGAACTGAGCCCAGACCCATTGCTGGATCAGGTTTGCCCAGTAGTAGCTGGTATCAAATTAGGAGAAGAAGCAGATGTTGAATCTATCCTGAAACCAGTTCTGGAAGATGCTAAGATCTTTGGTGTAAATCTGTACGAAGTTGGCATGGCTGACAAAGTTTGCGGATATTTCAAAGAAATGACAGCAGGCGTTGGCGCTGTTCGTGCAACATTGAAAAAATACGTATAAAACAACAAAATAAAATTGATTGTATATATTTAAGTAAGGCCCGCTTATTCTAAGCGGTGAAATGGAGGAAATTAGAAATGAACGTAGCAGAAACAATTCAGAAAATGGGCGTAGTTCCAGTAGTAGTATTAAACGATGTAAAAGATGCAGCTCCTTTGGCAAAAGCATTGGTTGAAGGTGGACTTCCATGTGCAGAAGTAACATTCAGAACAGCAGCAGCTGAAGAATCCATCCGTGTTATGACTACAGAATTCCCTGAAATGTTCGTTGGAGCAGGTACAGTTCTGACAATCGATCAGGTTGACCGTGCAGTTGCAGCAGGCGCTAAATTTATCGTATCCCCAGGATTCGATCCAGAAATCGTTGATTACTGTCTGGAAAAAGACATTCCTGTATTCCCAGGATGTATTACACCATCTGAAGTTGCTCAGGCAGTGAAAAGAGGTCTGAAAATTGTTAAATTCTTCCCAGCTGAACCATTTGGCGGCGTTAAAACAATCAAAGCTATGGCAGCTCCATACGTTGGTCTGAACTTCATGCCAACAGGTGGAATCAGTGCTAAAAACCTGGAAAACTACTTAAGCTATGACAGAATCATCGCTTGCGGTGGTAGCTGGATGGTAAGTGGAGACCTGGTTAAAGCTGGAAAATTTGATGAAATCAAAGAATTGACAGCAGAAGCAGTTAAATTAGTTGCTGACATCAGAAACAAATAAGAAAACAACATAAAATTCCTCTAACAGCCTCATGCGGACTAGCCACCGCATGGGGCTATTAAAAAAGTAGAAAAAAGGAGAAATTCCCCATGAAAAAGTTTATGGATAAAGACTTTTTGCTGACAACTGAAACTGCTCAGCATCTGTATCATGACTACGCAGAAGTTGTTCCTGTACTGGATTATCATTGCCATATTCCACCACAGGAAATTTACGAAGATAAAAAATTCGATAACATTACACAGGTTTGGTTAGGAGCTGACCATTACAAATGGCGTCAGATGCGTTCCAATGGTGTAGAAGAAAAATACATCACAGGCGATGCAACAGACCGTGAAAAATTCCAGAAATGGGCAGAAACTCTGGAAATGGCTATCGGAAACCCTCTGTATCACTGGAGTCATCTGGAACTGCAGAGATTCTTCGGATATGAAGGACATCTGTGTGGCGATACAGCAGAAGAAGTTTGGAACATCTGTAACGAAAAACTGCAGAACGGTATGTCTGCAAGACAGATGATCAAAATGGCAAATGTTACTTTGGTTTGTACAACAGACGATCCTGCTGATACTCTGGAATGGCATCAGAAAATCGCTGCTGACGAAACATTTGATGTTCAGGTAGTTCCAGCTTGGAGACCAGAAAAAGCTATGAACATCAACAAACCAGACTGGGCTGATTATCTGAAAAAATTAAGCGCAGTAAGTGGTGTAGAAGTAAAAGATTTTGCATCTTTGATCGAAGCTTTGAAAGTTCGTATGGATTATTTCCATGCAAATAAATGTACTATTTCCGACCACTCTCTGGAATATGTAATGTACGCTCCAGCAAGTGAAGAAGAAGTGGAAGCTATTTTTGCTAAACGTCTGGGTGGAGAAGAACTGGATGCTGTAGAAAAGAAAAAATTCGAAACAGCATTTATGATTGCTATGGGTAAAGAATACCACAAGAAAAACTGGGTAATGCAGCTGCATTTCGCAGTAAAACGTGACAACAACCAGAGTATTTACCGCAAACTGGGTGCTGACGCTGGTATCGACTGTATCAGCAACTTTACACCAGCAGATCAGATGGCAGATTTCCTGAACGCACTGGCTGAAACAGATCAGCTTCCAAAAACAATCCTGTATTCTCTGAATCCAGCAGACAACGCTGCAATCGGAACAATTATGGGATGTTTCCAGAGTGCTGAAGCAGT
This sequence comes from Ruminococcus sp., assembly GCA_036308845.1. Classification (GTDB taxonomy): domain Bacteria; phylum Bacillota; class Clostridia; order Lachnospirales; family Lachnospiraceae; genus Oliverpabstia. Next base: position 7,812 of record JAXJUX010000062.1, on the reverse strand, counting down.
TGGCAAAATCCAGCAGGGTAGTGCTTGGTGGTTCAATGATCACAAACCAGGTATGATCGAACAGATGATATCTCTGGCAAGCTTAGGACTTCTTGGAAACTTCATCGGTATGCTGACAGACTCCAGAAGCTTCTTGTCTTACACAAGACATGAATATTTCCGTCGTATCGCTTGCGAACTGATTGGCGGATGGGTAGAAAACGGCGAATATCCAGCAGACGAAAAAGCACTGGCTAAAATTATCAAAGGAATTTCCTATAATAACGCAGTTCGCTATTTCGGATTTGATCTGGAACAGAAATAATTGTAGTTTCATATTCAGTGCGTGCAGTTCCTTGTAGCCTGAATAGTTACTAAATAGAATAATAAATAATAGAAAAAGGCTGGCGCTGCTTAGAAGTTCTCTATGCAGCGCCGGTCTTTTTTGCATCATACGAGAAAGTTACTGCTTTGTAGTCCGCTTGCGCGCAAAGAATCTCGCAAACGAGCTTCTTATTTAAGAAGAAAAATTGGATATAATCTCTCGGTATTCCTTTGGTGTTTTTTCATAAAACTTTTTGAATAATTTTGTAAAATAGTTCACGTCCGGGATTCCGCAATGTTGTGCAATGGTCTGAATTTTCATACTGGTGGTATTGAGCAGTAAAATTCCATAGGCAGTTCTTTTGCGATTGACATATTCTGTGAGTGTAACTCCCATTTCCTTTGTAAACAGGGAGGACAGATGCCCTGCACTCACATTCAATAATTTGGCCTGAGTTTTCAAACTCAAATCTGCTGTCAGATCAATATCGATGTTGGTTAGCACTTGCTGAACCAAAGGAGAATATCCTTTTAGCGAATGATTTTTAACCAGAAGGCAATATTTGTGTACCATTTCTCGGTGAAGTTTTTGCGCGCTCTCGAAGGAATTGAGGGCTTCAATGCGTATCGCATAATTTGTTGACAAAGTATCGATATGTAACGGATGAACCGAACCAAATTCGGCTGCTTTTCGAAGCAGTGTATTCAAAACAAAACTATAATTTTTGATTTTTCGCAGAGAATCCCCGATTTTCGGTGCGATAGATGCCGTATATAAAGAACTTAAAATCATTTCTGCTTTATTGGCCAAGCCTTGAGAAACCGCCTGCATGAGTTGGGATTCGCTGGAATATCGTTTTTCCAATGCCTGAATGCTGATCTGGGGTTCATTCGTAAAATAATAGGAAATATCCTGAAAATGTGGCAGCTGCTCAGTGGTAAATTCGTACTCGAAGATTTCTGTCGTAAAATTCTTTAAGTCTCCCCAAATCACTTCCCCAAACGTATTAAGAAGCGCAAACAGGGCACTGTCATCAATAAGAATAGGAAATATGGAGAAAAAATGTTCCAACTGGCGCGTAAACTGCGGCGGAACATCATGGTGCGTAGCAAAATGAATGGAAGCCTGGCGGGCAACGTCACGATCCATATAGGGTCCCACTGCAAGGCAGGTCTTTTCTGGACAATCCGGTAAAAGCATAAAAATATAATTGCATGTAAAAGAATCACGCAATTTATAGATTTTGTTTGGTTCCAGATATGGAATGGAATCATGGAAAAAAGTAGCCTGTTCGTGTTCCATATGCAGTGCCGAGCGCAGCCCCTGATCAAGGGTGTCCACATGTATTTCATCTTTGATTATGAAATGGTGGGACAGATGTATACTTTCCAATAATTTGAGGAAAAAATTCAATTCTTTTTCGTAAAACATGGTGTGTTCCTTTTGGATTATTTGTGTGTAACAGTGTATTATTTGAAATATGTTTATTATCGTATATTTTATTGTTGTTTTCAAGAATAACCGTAAAATATTACGATTATTCTTGAAAATATAAGATTTTAGATAACTTTTTGGGGATGCTATTTGTGAAGTTATTGGAAGGGTGCAAAACTTTTCTTTGATTTTGTCCACTTTTCTACTTGTCAATTTGTGGGACTCGGACTTATATAAAGTTTTCTTGAAAATTTTGTCTATCTTTTTTACTGATATCGGGGTAACTTGGACTTATATGAATTTTTGTTTCTATATTACCCACGCATTCACTTTGAAAGGAGAATTTTGGATTTATGCAGATTTCTTAAAGAATTTTGCCCTGAATTTGTGTGATTTACGGGCAAAATTCTTTGAAAAATGCTCAATAAGTCCGAATTTTTAATAGATTAAGCAAATTCACGGGCAAAACAAATATAAAAATTTGTATAAGTCCAAGTTACCCCGATATCAGTAAAAAAGTGGACAAAATCTGCCAAAAAAGTATAAATAAGTCCATCTACCCCGATAAGAATCAAAAAGTGGACAAAATCTGCCAAAAAAGTATAAATAAGTCCATCTACCCCGATAAGAATCAAAAAGTGGACAAAATCTGCCAAAAAAGTTTAAATAAGCCCAGCACCCTCGATAACAATTAAAAAACGCCCACCGGAGCATCCCCGGCAGGCGTCAGAAAAAGCAAGTTATATATTATTTGTCACCTTTGTAGTCAACTGGCAGTGTTTCCCAACGGTTTTTCAGCAGGTAAGCAACATCTTTTGGCTGACGCTGGCGTGTGAAAGCACCTTTCTTGTTGCCGTTTACACGCATGATACCTTCTGTTGTCTGGAAGTCTGCGAAGTTCCACATCAATTCACCCTGTACCCAATCATATGTATCGAATACACGATGGTTCATATCCAGATATTCGTTCTGGTATTCCTGGCTCCACATTACGCTTGGCAGTTTGTGTTCGCTGGATAATGTATCAGCACCGTATTCTGTGAAGATCATTGGGCGGCCGTTACGTACAGCATCCCATCCCTGCATTTCCTGATGGAAAGCAGCTTCAGCGTCAACGATACCAGCACCACCCATTACATACCATCCGTAGTAACGGTTCAGGCTCAGGATATCAGCGAACTGATGACCTTTACTTGTGTTTGGTAAACTCATCATAACGATTGCGTATGTACGAGGACGTTTCTGAACATCCAGTTCATGAGCGTAATCAAACAGAGCTTTGAAATAAGGTTCGGTTCCTTCGCTTGTACACTGTGGTTCGTTCAGCAAGCTCCAGGAAATAACGGAAGCGTGGTTTTTGTCACGAACGATCATTTCACGGATGCATTCCAGATGGTGTTCCAGAAGCTGTGGAGTTGTTTCTTTTTCGAAGAATCCCAATGGTTTTCCTGTACCCTGGTTAGCTGCCAGGAAGTTCATTGTACTTTCCATCAGACCAACTGCTGGTACTTCGTCGATGATCAGGAAACCTTCTTCGTCAGCCATATAGTACATAGCTTCGTCGTATGGATAATGGCTTGTACGGAAGCAGTTTGCTCCAATCCATTTCAGACATTCATAATCTCTCTTAACAGTTACCAGATCCAGACCACGTCCACGGATATCGGAATCTTCATGTTTACCGAATCCACGCAGGTATACGTGTTTGCCGTTCAGGAGCAATTTGTCGCCCTGTACTTCGAATGTACGGATACCGATGGTGTCATAATATTCATCAACAACTGTTTCTCCGTTTACGATTTTAGCAACCATTTTGTACAGATAGGAAGCATGTACGTTCCACAGTTTTGCGTTTTCTACATGCAGAGTTCCTTCTTTGCCGCAGCTTTCAGCTACTTTGTTGCCTTCTGCATCATAAAGAGCAACAACAACATCGTTTTCACCTGTTGTGTCAACTTTGTAATCAACGTCAGCGTCTGCACCATTGATATGATGATTTACAGTCAGATCTGTAATGCTTTCGTTTGGCAGCATCAACAGTTTGATTGGACGCTGCAGACCAGCGTAGTTGTAGAAGTCAAAGTATGGAGCAGAAACTTTTTTGCCATTGGAAAGCGTCTGTGTTTTACCACATGGAATCATAGTTTCGCTCAGTTCGTTGTTTACTAATACAGAAAGTTTGTTGTATGCGTTGTATTTTACAACATCTGTAGCTGGAACATTGAATGGTAAGAAACCGCCAACATGGCTTCCAACTTCTGTGCCGTTAATAAATACGCGTGCTGTATGTGTTGCAGAACCAAAACGGATCACAACTTCATTTCCTTTCCATTCGCCAGGAACGAAGAAATCTGTTTCGTACCAGAAATCTCCTGTATATTCGCGGCTGTCTTTGTCTGTGAAAATATCACAGAAACTGGAAGGTACTGGCATAGAGCATGCTGCAGGAAGTCCTGCTGTCCAGTTTGCTTCCACACCTTCGCTCTGTGGGTCGAACTGGAATTTCCACATACCATCCAGGGAAATCACACGTCTTGTTTCTGTTACACGTGGGTATAAAAGTGATTTGATCATTTTGCTACATCCTCCTTTAAATCTCTCTGCATTCCATTTTATCACAAACAAATGAGAAAGAGTGAGTACGATTTAACGATTTTATAGTATAAATTTCATGTGAAAAAGGGAAAATGTTGTAAATTATGCTAATATAGGGTATTCTAATACTAATAGGAAACGGTGAAAAGGAGGATATAGTCAATGAATATCACAGAGTATGTAAAGAAAAAAGATTTTTTGATCTGTGTGGATTCTGATGGTTGTGCGATGGATACCATGGATATCAAACATATCAAATGTTTTGGTCCATGTATGGTAGAAGAATGGGGCTTACAGGAATGGGGAGAAGCAATTCTCAAAAGATGGAACGATATTAATCTGTATACCATCACCAGAGGAATCAACCGATTCAAAGGTCTTGCCATGGCTCTGAAAGAAATCAATGAATCCTATACCAAAATCGAAGATGTGGAAATTCTTGACCGATGGGTGGAAGAAAGTGATGAATTATCAAATGGCGCTCTGGAACGTGCGATCGCAGAAAATGACAGTGTGATTTTGAAAAAAGCATTGTCCTGGTCTAAGAGCGTAAATGAAAACATTACAAAACTTCCATTTGAAGTGAAGAAACCTTTTGAAGGCGTAAAAGAAGGTTTGGCATATGCGCACGAAGTGGCAGATGTGGCAATCGTTTCTTCTGCAAATCTGGATGCGGTAGTGGAAGAATGGGAACTGTATGGATTGTTGGATCATGTGGACATTATCATGGCACAAAATGTAGGAAGCAAAGCATTCTGTATTCAGGAGCTGCTGAAAAAAGGATACGATCCTGCAAATGTGATGATGACCGGAGATGCCAAAGGGGATCTGGATGCAGCAAAGAAAAATGGCGTATTCTATTATCCAATTCTGGTTCGTCATGAAAAAGAATCCTGGGATGAATTCAAAGCAACAGCTGTGGATAAACTGACAGCAGGAGCTTATGCAGGCGCATATCAGGAAGAAAAACTGAACGCATTTTTTGATAATTTGAAATAATAGGAGTAATACAAAATGGTAAATTTAAAAGCAAATCCTTATTTTCTGTCTGATGAAGATATCAAATGGGTAGAAGACACAATTGCAGGCATGACCGATGAAGAAAAGGTTGGTCAGTTATTTTTCCAGCTGACACAGTCTCAGGATGAAAATTACATCAAAGATTTATTGACAAAATACCATCTGGGTGGCTGCCGTTACAACGCAAACATGCCAACTGTTTTGCAGGAACAGAACAGAAACATCCAGAAATTCTCTAAAATTCCTGCATTTATCGCTTGTAATACAGAACAGGGTGGAGACGGTGCTTTCCCAGGCGGAACATTTATCGGTTCCGGTGCCAAAATCGGTGCTACAAGAAATAAAAAATACGCTTATGAATTAGGAAGAATTGCAAATACAGAAGCAGCAGCAATCGGATGTAACATGGCATTTTCTCCGGTTTGTGACATCGCTTACAACTGGGAAAATACAGAATGTATCTGCAGAGCATTTGGTAATGACGCAGAAGTAGTTGCTGAAATGAGTGCAGAATACGTAAAAGGTGCGCATACGGTGCCGGGATTTGCATGTGCAGCTAAACATTTCCCAGGAAATGGCCAGGATTTCCGTGATGCACATATTTCCAACAATGTGAACTATTTCAGCGTGGAAGAATGGGATAAAACATACGGACACGTATACAAAACATTGATCGACAATGGTCTGGATGCGATCATGGGCGGACACATCATGCTGCCATCTTACGCAAAAGAAATCAACCCTGATTTGAAAGACGAAGATATGATGCCGGCAACCCTGAGTCCAGAAATCATGACAGGTCTGCTTCGTGACAGACTGGGATTCAATGGTATGGTAGTAACAGACGCTTCTCACATGGTTGCTATGACAAACCGTATGAAACGTGCCGAAATGCTTCCAACCTGTATCAATGCAGGATGCGATATGTTCCTGTTCTTCAATGATCCTGACGAAGACTTCAACACCATGCTGAATGCTTACAAGACAGGCGTGATCAACGAAGAACGTATGACAGAAGCGCTGACACGTATCCTTGGTCTGAAAGCACACATGGGTATGCATAAAAAGTCCGTTGACGAACTGGTTCCAGCACCAGAATATTTGAAAGAAGCTGTTGGAAAACCAGAATACAAAGCAATTCAGAAAGCAGTCAGCGATGATTGTATCACTCTTGTAAAATACAAAGACGAAGGCGTACTGCCAGTTACACCGGAAAAATATAAGAGAATCATGATCGTAAACATCAAAGCCGGCGAAAGCGCAATGGGACCTTTGATGAAAGCTATGGGCATGGACAACAGCGGAAAAGCTGCACAGCTTTTGAAAGAAAAATTGTGTGCAAAAGGATTTGACGCATTTATTTATGAAAGTCCACTGGATAAAATGAAAAAACAGATCGAAGCTGGTGAAAAACCAAGTCTGAACCTGTATTTCGCAGGGAAAAATGCGATTGCAGATTTCGTTAAAGACATGGATATGGTTATCACACTTTGCGACGTAAGCAGCGGAAGACCATCCTTCGGTCTGTCTAAAGGCGGCGGAGAAATTCCATGGTATGTATTTGAAATCCCGGTAGTTGTAATTGGATGTGGACAGCCAACCATGCTGGCAGATATTCCAATGGCAAGAACTTATATCAATACCTACGATGCAAAAGACGACACATTTGATGCACTGGTTGCAAACCTGATGGAGGGACCGGATGCATTCAAAGGAAAAGACCCAATTGACAGTTTCTGTGGACTGTTTGATGCGAGATTATAATCTGTGAAAATAGGAAGAGGCTATCGCACTAACCATAAATTAGTGGGATAGCCTCTTTTTGCAGCATACGAGAAATTTATATTGCAAAAATTTCTAATGAAATCTGTGATTTGGTACATACTAACAGCAATAATAGATTACAGGAGGTTGGAAATGGAAACAAACAAAACAAATCCTTTTGGTATCAAGGATAAGTTGGGATATATGTTTGGCGATTTTGCAAATAATTTTACTTTTATGCTGGTTAGTACGGTGTTGATGAAATTTTATTCTGATGTTATGGGAATATCGGTGGGTTTGATCGGCATCATGATGATGGCAGCCCGTTTTGTGGATGCGTTTACGGATGTGGCGATGGGACAGTTGGTGGACCGCAGCAGGGTGACGAAAGCAGGAAAATTTAAACCATGGATTCTTTGGATGTGCGGTCCAGTAGCGCTGGCTTCTTTTTTGATGTACGCCAATTGGTTCGCCAATATGCCAATGGGATTTAAAGTGTTCTGGATGTTTTTTACATACCTGCTTTGGGGCAGTGTGTTTTACACCAGCATCAATATTCCCTATGGTTCCATGGCATCGGCGATCACATCAGACCCGGCAGGGCGTGCACAATTGTCCAACTGGAGAACCATTGGTTCCAGTCTGGGTGGTTCTTTTATCGGTGTGATTCTTCCTGTGGTGGTTTATTATACGGA
>JAXJUX010000061.1:0-1711 GCA_036308845.1 Ruminococcus sp. | reverse complement strand
TATAAAACTTTTCTCTGTTAATCCGGTCCGGCAGCTGCTTTACCGCCGCCATGCCGATTTTTCCAATGCCCAGGATTGTAATTTTATCCATCCGTTTTCCCATCCTATCCGGCAATATCATTCGTAAGAACTGAAAGATTCATATAATCTGCCCATTTTTTTACAAAGTTCTGAGCGTACCCATTCACTTTGCTATTAAATTTACCTTTCAGCTGAATAATCTCGTTATTTTTCACCTCGATCGTTGCAAATGGCATATCCATCTGCTTTTTTAATCGCAAAAAGTAAATTCTGGTATATCCATCAGCAATCATTGAAAAATACCAACGTACGCAGTGATGAAGTTCCTGACTTTCACGTTCCAGTTCATCCACTGTTTTTGGCACCAATACCACATAGGAATCTTTTTCAAAATTATCCATATGCTCGGAGTGCACTGTCGATAAACGTTGATATTCTGTTGATTGGATTCGGTACAGAAATTTTTCTTCCTGTTCTTTGGTCGTATACATCTGATGATTCTCGAATGCCGCGATTCGATTCATGTGTTCTTCAAAAATCCCATTTCTCAAATACTGCGTATGGCCGTTCCGTACATTTCCTGCCATGAACATGTGATCTCGAATCAGCCAGTATGGGTTTTCACTGGCTTCAAATTCTTTGATGATTTTCACAAATCGTTTTCTGCTGATTGCTTCATAATCCATCAATGGGGTTCTTCCATTTTCCTTGCGATAAATCGTATCACTAAAGAATCTGATGACATTGTCATTGATCTTTTCCAGTTCATTCAACAGCGAAACATCGTATCTCTGCACGGCATTCAGAACTTCAAACACATTGTCTTCCTCCATGGCACTCTTGTCCACTTTTCTGATGTTTTTAGGAGATAAACCATTAAAAATTTCTTTCAGGTTCTTTCCGTTTGCATTGTATCTGCTTTTACACGAATACAATCCTTCCGCCACAGGTACTGACGATTTGTAAATCAGTTCGAGAACATGATCGAAGTTAGGCGCTGCCAATGGAATCATTACATTTTCACCACCATTTTCGATAAACTGTTTCAACCCGACCCGAGGATACTTTTTATCAAATTTTTCAACTTCCTCGGCATCCAGGTGACAATGTGCATGAATTTTGAACAGATTTTCAACTTCAAACGCGTCCCGGAAATAGATATAATTTTCGCTGACTAAAACTGATATTTTTCGTTCATCCTGCTTATATCCACGTCTTTCATCAACCAACTCCAGACGCCATACCAGCTCTCCATTCTGTAATGTAAGCAGTTTTCCATAGATCTGCTTCTCATTCACCCAACGATTCCTGGTTGCATGTAAATCTATATTGCGGAAAGCATTATAAGCTAATGGAGTATTAACCAGTTGACAAGCCTCTTCGGCAGAAATATGAATCTGGTTTGCATAGCCTTTGTTCAAATGAATGCGAGTAAACATTTCAAAATCCTTGTACTCATAAACTGCATAGTTAAAGCATCTGCGAACCACCTCAACAGGCGATTCTTCATTCAGACAAATCAGTGCATCCTGCTTAATCAGATGCGCCCAATATCCAATATGATACATCCCTTTTTCGTCTATTGTTTTCCCATTTACTGCATAACTGGCTTGATAAACCTTTTTCCACTTCCCGGAAAGAACTCTGCGCTCAAAATACGGATGATATACCAATACTGGAGCATAGACAC
>JAXJUX010000060.1:0-1648 GCA_036308845.1 Ruminococcus sp. | reverse complement strand
GTCATGAAGGCGCTATCGAAATGATTGATGGAAAAGCAAAGCTTACCCGTGAGGATTACTGTGATGGCTTGGGGGATTGTCTCCCTGCATGTCCGGTCGATGCACTCAGCTTTGAGATGAGAGAGGCACCTGCTTATGATGAAGCGGCAGTATTGGCTGCAAAAGCTGAAAAAGAGAAAAAACGTAAAGTCCAGGCGGAAAATGTGAAAGTGGAAAGTGAGCTGTTACAGTGGCCTGTGCAGATTAAGTTAATGCCTGTAAAATCTGCATTCTACCAAGGTGCCAATCTTCTGATCGCGGCTGACTGCAGTGCCTATGCTTACGGGAATTTTCATCGTGATTTCATGAAAAATCATATTACTGTGATTGGATGTCCAAAACTGGATGCGGGAGATTACACAGAAAAACTGACACAGATCATTGCAAATAATGATATTAAGAGTGTGACAATCGTAAGAATGGAAGTTCCATGCTGTGGAAGACTTGAAATGGCAGCGAAAAATGCACTCAAAAATAGTGGGAAATTTATTCCTTGGAGAGTAGTAACGATTACAACAGATGGGGATATCAAAGAAGTGTAATAGAGGAAAGCCTATATCCTGGATTGGATAATGATATTTTCCTTTTAAATTGTTAAATGATAAAATTACTAAATAGCAGTTGAGAAAACTATAGTAATGGGAGTTTACATTTAAAGGGAATAGCATGAAGTCGAAAAACATATATAAAAAATTGCTGGTGAGATTGCCGATTTATTTAAATTATTTAAAATCTCTGCCGGATTCTGTTGAATACGTATCTGCAACAAAGATTGGAGAAGCGGTAGGGTTGGGCGATGTTCTGGTAAGAAAAGAATTGGCGAAAGTTTCGTCCGGAGGAAAAAGAAGAGTTGGGTATTTAAGAGGGCAGCTGATTGTTGATATTGAAAAATATTTAGATAGTAACTGTGTAATCAATGCGATCGTGGTAGGTGTAGGAAACCTGGGCACGGCACTTCTCAATTATTCTGGATTTCAGGATGCAGGGGTAAATGTTCTTGCAGGCTTTGATTTAAATACAAAGAAACCTGCAGCAAAAACAGAAAAAAAGATTTATTCCATGGACTTACTGGATACATTTTGTGAAGAAAACGATGTTCGCATTGGTATCATTTCCACTCCGGCATCAGAAGCACAAATGGTTTGCGAGAAATTCATTAATAATGACATAGACATTATTTGGAATTTTGCACCTGTTAATTTGCTTGCGCCGGAGGGGATTACTGTTAAAAATGAGAATCTAACAGCATCATTAATGACCTTGCGTATGCATATGAAAGAAAATTATTGATATAATTCCGGTCTGCGGTTTGCCGGAAAATAATGTTTTCTTTTTGTGTTCTGATCTAAAGGAAGAATTTCGGTTTCTTCTACGGAAAAAGTATGAACTACGGGTTTGTCTTCATAAATGGAAGTCAGTGTGTCGCCTTTGGCGTTGGTAACTAAAATTCCGCCACCAAAGCGTTCTTCATCCCACTGATTACAGCAGGCAAAATATACCTGATTATCATAGCTTCTTGTTGGAATATATTTGTTCCAAATCTTTTCGCGGTTTCCAGCAACGCGGGGAACTGCATGCGGAGCGAAAATTAAGCGGGCTCCTCTAAGGG
>JAXJUX010000059.1:0-8640 GCA_036308845.1 Ruminococcus sp. | reverse complement strand
CAACAATACCAATGAATGCCGCCAATACTACCAGCACTGGTAAATTGGATACAAACGCAACAAACAAATCCACAAAGAAATCTCTGACGGAATAGAGGCTGCTTAAAAATCCAGTGGAAATACGGCTTCCCACGGTATCTTCTGTCTCTATCGCATATTTCACTTCAGCAACATAAATATGTACCGTACTGTAATCAATCAGATTATCATAGGTCCGAAGCTTTGACTCATAACTGTTGATTTCATAACGCAGCTCAGAAAGCTTCGATTCCAAAACAAGAATCTGATCCAGTTCATCGGCATTTTCCAGAAGTTCCATTACTTTTTCATATTCGGTTTCCAGAGATTCTTTGTACGCTTTCATATCTACATAAGTTAAAGTCACATCTTCAATGTTTTCATTTTTGCTGGTAATATAACCAAGCGTACCAACCGTTTCAATAAAACGATCCAATTTGTCAGCTGGAACTCGAACGGTAAGGTCATACGAACGATAACTGTATTCTCTCTTTGGTGTGTTCAAATAAGAAGATTCCACATAACCGCCATTCATTTCAATGGCTTCTTCCAGATTTGTTTTTAAGGAATCAAATTCCTCTGTTTCCATATCAAGATATACGGTTTTGATCAATTTTCGATTTTCCAAATCGTTTTCCGCTATCTCTTCTGTGTCATCCATCGTCACTTCCGACGCATCATCAGTGCTATATTCCATAGCCTCTTCGACCACCGTATCTTCTGCCCAACCGGTACTTGATGATTTTGTCTCCACGGACGCTGCTGTATCCATACTGCTTGATGAGCTGCCACATCCTGCCAGCACCAACATACAGGCAAGTAGCCATAGTAATTTACGATACTTCTTTCCTTTCATAACTTTTCCCTCCTTTTCCTGCGCAAATATTCCGTCCTTCCTTTCTTTTACGCCAAATATTTTGAAATTTTACGTTATCCGCAATTATTTTCTATCAATATTATACCATATGACGAACTTTTCGGATAGGCCAAACACAAATCGTAAACTTCTCGTAAGTGAAATATAAGAAAAAAGTATTGCATTTTTAAATAAAGTGTATTATTCTAATAAAGCAAGGTCCGTTGGTCAAGCGGTCAAGACGCCGCCCTCTCACGGCGGAAACACGGGTTCGATTCCCGTACGGACTGTTATATTTATTATAATTGTTATCTAAAGAAAAAAGACAAACGCAAATCGTGTTTGTCTTTTTTCTCTTCCTACTTATTTTACTTGTAAACTTAGACTTATTAAAAATTAATTTAAGCTTCTTCCCCTTCACCCGTAAGGCTCAGAATCGCCTGTATTTCTTCCACATCCATTTCCAAAAATGCGGATAATTCGTCTATACTGAATTTCTGGTCTTCTCCATCTGCCAGTTCTTTGATGGCAGCTTCCAGTTTACGAACTTTTTCTACCATATATTCATCCTGAATTTTCTGCTCTGTCTGTTCCATCAGCCAGTCATTCATACCGGAAAGAATCTGTGTTTTCACCCATCCATCCGCATTCGTCTCAGGAATTTCTTCTGGAATAATCATTAAGAAACTCATATTTCCTTCCTGAATCAAGTCTTCCACATAGATTCCTTTTTTGTACAGACTTTTTGCAAACACAAGAATATCTTTCATATATAATTGAAGCAAACGTTCCTGTACCTTTTTATTCCCAAGACGATATTCTTTCAATAATGCTTCTCTCTCGCCATCTTTTTCTTTTGCCAGATTTTTTGTATAATCCACATATTCCTGGTAAGCAGCCTGTGCTTCTGCATCCATCGGTTCTTCTTTCTTCTCTTCCTTTGTTTCTTTTCCATCTGTTTCTGTTGATTCTTCGAAACTCTGTTTTGGCAATTCCATGCCCTGAATACGAATTCCCTGCAGACGAAGATAATCATATAAACTCTGCAGCTGTTCTACAGACAACTGGTTTTCTCCAAAAATTTTCAAGATATCTTCATGCGCCAGATTTTTATCCTGTTCATTGGCAACTGTCATCAACTGCACAAGTTTTTCCTGAAATTCTTTTACATCCATCATATTCTGCTCCATTTCTACGCTTCTTTTTGCGTTTCCCATAGTCATCTTTTTCAATTAGTCAATTACTTTAATACTTTCGATCACCGGCTGATTTTCTGCTGCTACCGTTCCGTTGGAATCTTCTACTGGTGTATCTTCACAGATGGCATCTACAATTTCCATCCCTTCTGTCACTTCACCAAAGGCTGCATACAATCCATCCAGATGAGGTGCATCTTCATGCATGATAAAAAACTGGGAACTTGCGCTGTCCATGGCCTGTGAACGTGCCATAGAAATTACGCCTCTGCTATGTGCCAGCTTATTTTCCACACCATTGGAAGCAAATTCTCCTTTGATAGTAGTTCCCGAACCACCGGTACCATTTCCATTTGGATCTCCACCCTGAATCATAAATCCACTGATGATACGATGAAATGTCAATCCATCATAAAATCCTTCTTCTGCCAGATTCACAAAATTAGTCACAGTAATCGGTGCTGTATCCGCATCCAATTCAGCTTTGATCGTACCATAATCTTTCACAGTGATTTCAATATTGTGTTTGCCAGACAACAATTCTTCACTCTCGTTTTGTGCTTCACTTTCCTGTGTCTGTGTGTTTTCTTCTGTTGTTTCTTTCTTTGTTGATGTTCCACAGCCTGCAAACAAAGTTACAGATGCTAAAACTGCAATTGCAAATTTCAAAATTCTTTTATTTCTCATAATTTCTTCCAAACCCATGATTCTTTAGCAAATGATGGGTGTACGTCCTTTCTTCATTTTATTTTATGATACAGGCACAAATTATTCACGCATTCTTCTATATTTTGTGAATGCATTGGATTAAATCAGTTCCTTTTCTCGGATTTCATCCATATCTTTGGGTGAAATCCACATCAATCTTACCAAACAATCCAAATTGGGATTGCATTTTACTCATATTGGATTATTTTCTTGAAATATTCACACTTTCATCCAATCTTTTGGATTATTCCCATCCTATTCCGGTAGTTTTCATCCAAACTACCAAATCCCTAATAAGAAACATTCCAAACATACGTCTATCTTTCGTATTATAACGAACTCCCACAAAAAATACCACACTTATTTATAATTCCAAAGAAAATAACTACTTTCTTTTCTGACATTTTTTCCCATACCACTTTTCTACTCCATACCCTATATGATATACTTAGTTGTGTGTGACTTAATATAATGTACTAAAGGAGTGTGATTTTTTATGACTATCAAGCAACTGTTTGCGCCTTCGGATATGACCGTCGGAAGACCATGGGAAAAGATTGTAATCTTTACCATTCCCATGCTGCTTGGTAACATCGCACAGCAGCTATACAGTACGGTAGACAGTATTGTAGTAGGAAAATATGTGGGAGATAACGCCCTTGCCGCCGTTGGTTCTGCCTCCCCGATTTTGAATCTGCTGTTGGTTCTCTTTATGGGAATTTCTGTAGGAGCCGGTGTTATGGTTTCTCAGTATTTTGGCGGAAAACAACGAGAAGAACTTTCCAAAACCATTGGTAACTGTATTACGCTTACCGCTATCGCATCGTTGATTATTATGGTGGCCGGTTACATAGGTGCAAGACCTTTGCTGGAAATGCTTGGAACACCGGAATCTATCATCGACTGGTGTGAATCTTACTTGATTATTTTGTCTCTGGGTATTGCAGGTTCTGCATATTATAATATTTTGTGTGGAATTCTTCGCGGACTTGGAGATTCTATTTCAGCATTGTTGTATTTGTTAGTGGCAACAGTTCTGAATATTGTACTTGATATCTGGTTTGTTGCCGGATTCGATATGGGGGTTGCCGGTGTTGCACTTGCAACGGTTATCGCTCAGGCAATTTCCTCAGTTTTATGTTTGATCAAATTATGGCGTATGACGGATGTATTCGATTTCAAATTAGAATATTTGAAGGTTTCTCCAAAACACACCTTTACGATCATCCGTCTGGGACTTCCATCCGGATTGACACAGGCAATCTTTTCCATGGCAATGATCATGGTACAGTCTCTGACGAACAGTTTCGGAGAAATGGTTATCGCAGCAAACGTTATCATCATGCGTGTAGACGGTTTTGCTATGATGCCAAACTTCTCTTTTGGTAATGCGATGACTACTTACGCCGGACAGAATATCGGTGCTAATAAACTTGACCGAGTAGAAAAAGGAAGCAAACAGGGAACATTAATTGCAGTTGCGACTTCCACCGTTATCACTGGGCTTATTCTTATCTTTGGTAAATATCTGATGGCTATCTTTACCGATACTACAGAACTGGTAAATTTGAGTGCCAACATGATGCGCATCCTTGCAGTTGGATATATTGCCATGGCTGTTACCCAGTCTCTCTCCGGTGTCATGCGTGGTGCCGGTGATACCATGACACCTATGTGGATTTCCATGTTTACTACCGTTGCCGTACGTGTACCTTTGGCATATTTGCTGACGCATCTGACCAAATCACCAGAACTTCCAAATGGTGCTTACCAGTGTCTGTTTATTTCACTGCTGACTTCCTGGGTTCTCGGTGCGATTCTTACTACCATCTTCTATTTCAGAGGCGGATGGAAAAAGAAAGGTCTTGTACAATCTGAATAATTACATAACGAATAAAAAGAAACAACAGATCGTAAAAAATCTGCTGTTTCTTTTTTATTCTTCCCTTAGTTTTTCGCTTTCAGATAAAATTCAACCGGCTGGAAATCTCCATCCTGATATGGCAGATTCAATCCGCCTGCCATCAGAGCACGTCCGGATTTTACCATTGTTCCATTTACTTCATACAGTTTTTCCGGAGCCAATCCTTTTACTGGAATATGCATGGATGTTGCATTTGGCTGTGCCAGAATCTGCATACCATGGATCAATGCTTCACTCTGATCCTGTGCAACATATTCCCAAGCTGCATGAGTGGTTGTTTCAAATGGGTTTGTCAGACGATAATATTCGCCTTCGTGTGTCAGTTCATAATATTTTTTAAATGTCTGAATCTGTTCTTTTACTGCTTCTTTTTCTTTATTAGAAATAATATTCAGGTTCAATTCATAACCAAAACTTCCGGACATTGCTACAACACCACGTGTTTCCATTGGTGTGATACGACCTGTCTGATGATTTGGACAAGCAGATACGTGAGAACCAATAGTACAGATTGGGTACGCAAAAGAAGTACCGTACTGAATTTTCACTCTTTCATAAGCATCTGTGTTGTCACTGCACCAGAACTGTGGATAATAATGCAACATACCCAGGTCAAAACGAGCGCCGCCGCCACCACATCCTTCCCAAAGGATGTCTGGATATTTGCTTGTCAGTTTTTCTAACAGTTCATACAGACCCAGCATATATCTGTGGCATACTTCGCCCTGGCGTTCTGCTGGAAGAACAGCGCTGTATACGTCACTGATACTTCTGTTGATATCCCATTTTACATATTCGATATTAGCACTGTCCAATACATTGGAAATTGTATTAAACAAATATTCTCTAACATCTGCACGTCCCATGTCCAGAGTCAGCTGGAAACGGCTTCTGTTTGGTTTTCTGCCTGGAATCTGCAGTGCCCAATCTGGATGTGCACGATAAAGATCACTGTCTTCGGAAATAGATTCTGGTTCAAACCACATACCCAGTTTCATTCCCAGGCTATTTACTACATCAACAATTGGTTTCAGACCGCCTTTTAATTTCTTATCATTGATAAACCAGTCACCCAGACCGCTTCTGTCATCATTACGTTTTCCAAACCAACCATCATCGATAACCAGCATTTCTACACCAAGTTCTGCTGCACCTTTTGCGATGTTGATGATATCATCCTGATCAAATGTGAAATATACGGTTTCCCATGTATTCAGAAGCACTGGTCTTCTTGCATGTTTGTATTTTCCACGAACCAGATTTTCTCTGACAATGTGATGGAAATTGGATGTCATCTTGGAAAATCCCTGGTTGCTGTATGTCATAACGGCTTCTGGTGTATAGAATGTTTCTCCTGCCTGTAAATCCCAGGAAAAACGAGTGGTATTGATACCAGCTACGATACGTGTCTGATTTGTCTGATCTTTTTCTACTTCAATGGCATAATTTCCGCTGTAAACCAGACCAATTCCATAACAAGGACCTAAATCTTCTGTTGTTTCTTTTCCACAAACAATAGTAAATGGATTGTGCTGATGGCTGGAACCGCCGCGCACGCTTTCTACGGACATTTTTCCATGCATGATTGGAGTTCTTTCCATCTGACGTTCCACCGCATATCTTCCATGGAAATGCACCAATTCCCAATCCCCATACAACAGATCCAGATTCATGGATGCTGCTTTTTTCAGAACGATTTTATCCTGACCTTCATTTACAAATTTCACACAGCGAGTGATGATATCCTGTTCTTCCCATACGCTGTAGAAATATACTGCTGCCAGATTGGTACATGTATCTTTTACATAAATTTCCAATGTATCTGCTTCCTCTTCTGTTCCGTATAAAGCAGGCATTCCAGGAATTGCATATTTTCCTTTGCTGATCTTATAACCAACATAACGGAAATCTACCGCATCTGTTCCATCTGGATTGATCACACTTACGCTGTTTACACGATAATCCCCGATACCATTGCTGGAATATTCCAGAGTCAGAGTATCGAATGAATATCCTCTGTTTTCTGTTTCTTCATATGGGTTTCCGGAAAATCCCATATCATGATGATTTTCCAGATAGCTCATATCTTCTGTTCCAACATAATCCCCATAGTAGGTATGCTGTAACACATTATATTTATCAACCATCATCTGATAGGTTGTATTTTTCGTAGACAATGTAAAAATTTTCTTTTTCTCATCAAAATGAATTGCCATTGCGTATCCTCCCTAGTGTTGCTTTTGCATTTCTGCCTTAAGGGTTTCATCCCATTCCGGATGAGCCTTCTTAAGAGATAACGGTTTTCCGTCCCGATTCAAAAAACAGTGGCTGCTTTCGCCCTTGCATCGAAGAACATTTGTATCTTTATCATAAATCTCATAAGAAATACGAATCCGAACACTATTGTATTCTTTGATCGCCACTTGAATTTTTACTGTTTCTCCAAATCGTGTCATAGATTTGTACTCTGCCTGAACCGTCAGTACCGGACTGACCACTCCTGCAGCTTCCATCGTATCGTATCCCATACCTAAGTATTGCAGATAATCGGTGCGGCATTCTTCAAACCAACGAATATAATTGGAATGATGCACACATCCCATCTGATCTGTTTCATAGTACTGTACACGATGTTCATATTCTTTATATAACTGGCTCATTACAATTCTCCCCTTTTCTTTAATTCCTGATAAATTCTGCAAATCGGGAGTCCCACAACATTATTGTAATCCCCATGAATTTTTTCAATATATCTCGCGCCAAGACCCTGAATACCGTAACTTCCTGCCTTATCCAAAGGCTCTTTAGAATCCACATACCACTTGATTTCTTCTTTTGTCATTGGCAGCATAGATACGCGGGTTTCTTCCGCAAATGTAACCTGTTCCGATGTGCCAGCCTTCAAAAAAATCAAAGTAACACCTGTAAATACGCTGTGTTCATTTCCCTGCAATTCATCCAACATCTTTTCTGCGTGTTCCGGATTTTCTGGTTTTCCCAATATCTGATTGTCGTATACAACAATCGTATCGGAACCGACGATCAGACAATCTTCCTCTCCTTCTTTTGCTGCCTGATTTGCGATATCCGATGCTTTCTGAAAAGATAATTGTTTTACCGCTTCTACCGGATTCGATGTATCTACAGATTCCTCCAAAGAACTTGGTCTGACTTCAAATTCCAGACCAATCTGTGTCAGTAATTCTCGTCTTCTTGGCGATTGGGATGCCAAAATAATCTTTGTCATAGTATGTCTCCCTCTCTCTTATGGACAAACGTTTTCACCAATTATAAAGGAATAAAAAGGTAATATCCCCCTTCAAGCATTGTATGTAACACAGAAATATATCGTTTGTCAACCAAAAGCAAGCGATTCTTTTATTTCCTCTCAACAGTGCATGATTTGCAACATTTTCCCATATAGAGTTTATTTATATGTTAATATGTTTTCTATGAATGAACAATGAGTTCGCTTGCGAACTCTCCGCGAGGCGCGTTTGCGAAGCAAAAACTACTTTATCCGCGCCTCTGCGATTCCCCGGAGGGTTTTTATCTTCTAGGAAACTCTGTACAAAGTGAAATTAGACACAGTTGTGAGTAGTTTCCTAGAAGATAAAAAACAGTTGTGAATCACGAGAATTCACAACTGTTTACATGCTTTAAAAGTAAGCAGAACGATAAGCCGGGTTATGTCTTGAATGGTCATCTATCTAATCCTGCTGTTGCCAACAGGCTTGAGCGACCTACCTAAAAGCGCGACGGGCAGCCGCATAGCTTTTTATTCGGTCTTGCTTCGGATGGGGTTTACATGTGCCCCTGTTGTTACCAACAAGGCGGTAGTCTCTTACACTGCCTTTCCACCCTTACTCCCACAAGGGAAGCGGTATATTTCTGTTGCACTGGCCTTGGAGTCACCTCCACCGGACGTTATCCGGCAT
>JAXJUX010000058.1:0-7773 GCA_036308845.1 Ruminococcus sp. | reverse complement strand
GGATTCACACCCCAATGTTCCGCCCGGCTTTCTCCGGATGCCTGAATTTCCTGTATGCAATAATAATGCTTTTTGCTTTCCTCTGGTATCTCTGCCATAGGTTCTGTGCCCATATGGTACAAATACACCGGCTCATTTTCCGTCATTTCAAAAGCAAAATGCAGACCATTTTCCTGTATCTGAAATAACATAAAATACGTACCTTCCTTCTCCATTTTTCTCCCTTTATTATAACACCCACACCATAGGAAGTCACGAAAATAATGTTCGTTTTGGTGTTTACATTCGGATAGGGATTTTATAAAATCAAGGTAATATCATACTATTTTCATCAAAGGAGAAGGCTTATGAATTATCAATTATTGGGGTTGGAAAAAGATATTCAAAAGATAGAAAAAGGAACCGATATTTTACTCTCTGAACTTTGCCCGGATGCTTGCGGACAGACTTTGGAAATCACGGTTTCTTTTACAGATAAAAATACACTGGACGTAACACGCACTGCCGACCAGATTTCTATTTCCTGCAGCCAGCCGGCGCATTATTTCCGCGGATTAAACTGGGCGCTGCATCATCTGAATGGAGACGCTGCTTCCAAATCAGAAACTGTATATTTCCAGTCAAATGGGGTCATGCTGGATTCTTCCCGAAATGCAGTTTCTACGGTAGAAAAAATCAAATCCTTTATCCGCACACAGGCGCGTCTCGGTATGAATGTTTTGATGCTTTATACCGAAGATACTTATGAAATTCCGGAAGAACCTTATTTTGGCGCATACCGCGGCCGTTATTCTCAGGAAGAAATCCGTGAAATGGATGCTTATGCCCGTCTGTTCGGCATTGAAATGATTCCATGCATCCAGACACTCGCTCACGTTCGAAATGCTTTAAAATGGCCAATGGGTGCGGACATCAAAGATACTGCTGACATTTTGCTCGTAGGCGAAGAAAAAGTTTATACATTGATTGAAAATATGCTCCGTTCTGTGAAACATTCTTTCTCCACCAATCGTGTACACCTTGGTATGGACGAGGCTGTGGAACTGGGACTTGGCAATTATCTGAAGAAAAACGGTTACCACAAGAGTTCAGAGTTGATCAAAGAGCATTGTGGCCGTGTACTGGACATTTGCAAAAAACTCGATTTGGAACCAATGATGTGGAGCGACATGTACCTTTGCTCCAACAACGGAGACAGCTACTATACAGAATGCGACCTGTCACAAGTTGAGGATCTGGTGAAACCGGAAAAAGGTCTTGGCATGGTTTACTGGGATTATTATCATGATGATGAAGCAGTTTATGATTATATGTTGAAGAATCACAAATTACTCAGCGATTCTGTTATCTTTGCCGGCGGTTCCTGGATCTGGAATGGTATTTCACCAAACTATTCCCGTACGTTCCTGACAACCCTTCCAGCGTTGCGCTCCTGCAAAAAACATGGAATTCAGGAAGTATTTTGTACTGCATGGCAGGACAATGGTGCGGAAACTCCTGTAGACGCCGTTCTTCCGGGCGTTGCTTTATTTGCACATTTAGGATTCCATGAAGAACTTGATGAAACATTATTAAAAGAAGAATTCCACGATGCTGTAGACGGAGAATTTGACGATTTCTATCAGTTAGAATATTTTGATTCCTTATTCGTTGGTGCCGGAAATAATATTTGTTCCGACAATCCATCCAAGTATTTGTTATATCAGGATGCGCTCCTAGGTATGTTTGATGCGCATATCAAAGATGTAGATACTGCTTCTTACTATGGTGCGCTGGCAGGAAAGCTTGCCAAATGCCAGGAAACCTCACCTGCATACAAAGATTTGTTCCGTTTCTATGAATTATTGGCATTGACCTTAGAGAAAAAAGCGGATTTGGGAATCTGCATCAAAAATGCTTACGATTCCAAAGACTTATCCACATTGAAACAGATTTCCGAGGAAACTATTCCACAATTACTGGAACTTATCCGCAGTATGAAAATGGTACGCGAAGAAATCTGGCTTGCAGATGCAAAACCATTTGGTTATGAACTTCTGGATATCAAACTTGGTGGTGTGATCACCCGTCTGGAAAGCAACCAGCGCAGAATTAACAATTACCTGAGCGGTCGCGTGCAGAAACTGGAAGAGCTGGAACATCCGAGACTGCCATTTTTCAAAACTGAAACTTCTATGGGACACACAAGAGATATTTCATTGATGGCAAATCAGTGGGATAAGATTGTGAGTGGATGTAATATTATTGATACGATTTAATTTCTTATTTGTTAGTAAACAATTGTTAAGAAAATCAACATTGATTTTTGCTAATCCATGCTTTAGAATGATACCAAATATAGGTATGGAGGTATTGTTATGAAGAAAAAACTTTTTGCGATGCTCCTTGTATCCTGTTTGCTTGGATGCAGTTTTATGGGATGCAGCACACAAAAAACGGAAGAAACAACTGATACAGAGGCAACATCTGAAACAGAAGAAACAACTGAAGCAGAAGAAGCAACACTTCAGGTCTGCAGTGGATGTGAAGATGAAAAAGAATGCCAGACTTACACAGTGGATGATACAGATTACATCGTTTGCGATGATTGCTATCCTGAATTTGCTACTGGTATGGGTCTGGATGCTACCGTTAACGCAATCTGCAGTTTATGTGAGGTTGATAAAATCTGTAAAACTTACACCGTTGACGGACAGGATTATATCGTTTGTGATGACTGTTACAATGAATTTGCTACTGCGTTTGGATTGAACTAGTTTAATTTAATTTTTTACATAATTTGGAATGTTTTCTATGATAAAAAAGCTGGCAGAACCATTATGGTATGCCAGCTTTTTTTGTTTCACACTATCCCTCCAGGAATTTCAAATAATTGTTACAGAAAATATCTTCCTGCACTTTTTCGGATACGCCTAATTTGTTGAAAATCTCATAATCTCTGTCCATAATCTGTTTTGAATATTCTTCACTATAGTCCTGCGCATTATTATCACTTCCCCAGATTACAATTTCCTCTACCGGGAATCCATTTCCAAACAAATGATGGAATGCATTTTCTCTATAAGTAGGTGGTGTTCCCGGTGTAATATCCAGATACATCTTTGCAGCTTTTCCATCTGGCTGATGCAGCAAATAATCATGGAATTTTCCAAAAACAGCAATACATTCGTCTGTCCATGGCCAGGAAAGATGCGCCAGAGAAAATCTAAAGTTGTTCACTGACAGCAATGGTTCGAATTCGCAAGGTCTGTTGTATTTGCCAGATGGATTGATTCCATCGTACAAAATTCCGGAATGGAACATAGCAGGCATATTATGTTCTGCCATCCAGTGATAGCATTTCATAGCTCTTTCATCCCCCGGATAGTAATGCGTACACATTACTTTAAAGCCTTTTACTCCAGCTTTCTTCGCCATTTCCAGCTGTTCGATAGCATCATCCTCTGTTGGGTCAATAAAGTAAAATGGATACAGATTCTCTCTTCCTTCTGTAAACTGTAACAATTCTTCCAATCGTTCCTGATTTGTGCCTGCTTTACCAAGCATTCCATTTGGTGCTTTTGAAAATACAGTTGCGGCATAAACACCGGCTTTATTCATGTTTTCCACCAACTGTTTGGCATCCCCCGTACCGCCAAACATATGGGTATGTACATCAATCGCTTTACACATATCATAACCTCCTGCTTCTTTTGACTCGCACATTTTTTTCATCATTTTCAACTGCCGCGCATATGCAAATTCGCCAATAAAATCAAAAGCATCTTCCGAAAGATTACTAAAATCCTTCTTTTCTGCGTGTGCTGCCGCAATCTCTCTCCATTGCTTATGATATTGAATACTGTCTCCCATAATCACACGAACAGGCATTGCATAATGTACGTCACTTTGATTTTCCAAAGCAACCAATACCACTCTCATCTGCATTGACACTTGACGCACAATATCACGGCTAATCGTCCATGACTTTTTCTTATTTCCATTTTTCTTCGTAACAGAATCTGTCCGATTTCTCTCTTGTATATCCTCCGCCTGCAAATATTGTTCACCATCAAAAATAAAAACATTTAACAAATCTGCGATGCGTACATTTTTCTCGAAGTATGTAATAGAAGAAATATCTTTTTCCTGCATAAAATCTCCTTTACTGAAAAATGCAGCTATACGATTCCTTCTACATAAATTATATACAGAACTATAATATCCCGCAAGATATTACAAATATATCTCTTTATATATGCTGCATTTCTACTTCTTAATAACTCTGGAATTTACGACTGAATAAGTCAAGAACAGGAATCTCACCTGTAAGATTTTCTCTATTATATGATTGGAAATATGTTCCCGTCAATCAAATCTCATCTTCAACTTCTGACAATTTTCGACAATCCATGAATTCTCTTCCCACACTCAACCATAGCTTTTTATCCTTTTATACACTATAATAATCTTATCTAAAATCACGAAAAAGAAAGGAATCGCTCATGATAAAATCACTGAAAAATATCGGAAATCCATGCTACATCACCATTCGTACCGCTGCTAAAAATATTGAATCTCCTGTTTGTTCAGATACATTTTGTGCAGATGATATTCAAGTTTCATTTAATAAAGAAGAGGAACATTTAGCAATATACTTGACTGCTCAGGATTCGGCTGTTCGTTGGCTGAAAATCCGCTGGAACGTGCAATGGCCAAAAAAAGTTCGTTTTCTTGGTGATGCCTGGGAAAGAAGTTATGGTGAACTGGAATG
This sequence comes from Ruminococcus sp., assembly GCA_036308845.1. Lineage (GTDB taxonomy): Bacteria > Bacillota > Clostridia > Lachnospirales > Lachnospiraceae > Oliverpabstia. Next base: position 3,020 of record JAXJUX010000058.1, on the reverse strand, counting down.
GCGCGGTATCAGTGCTGACCGTTTTATGCCATGGTATTTCTGTGCTGCAGGACAGGAAGATATCTTTTGCTACGGTGTGAAAGTTCGACCATCCGCATTCTGTTTCTGGCAGACGGATTCTCAAGGGATCACCTTATTTATGGATGTCAGATGTGGAGGGAATGGCGTAAAACTCAATGGTCGTACTTTAAAAGCTGCTGAAATAATCACTGCTCATATGAGAGAATGCACCACATTCGATGCTGTCAGTGATTTCTGCGGCGACATGTGTACAGACCCTGTCCTTCCAGATTATCCGGTATACGGAAGCAACAACTGGTATTATGCATATGGTGACAGTTCCGAAGAAGAAATTCTCAATGATTGTGATTATGTACTGGAATTGACAAAAGGTGCTTCCAATCGTCCATACATGGTCATCGATGACTGTTGGCAAGTCAACCACCGTCTGAACGAATACAATGGCGGCCCATGGACAAAAGGCAATGAGAAATTCCCGGACATGAAAGCATTGGCTGATAAACTTGTGGAAAAAGGAGTTCGCCCTGGTATTTGGGTTCGTCTGCTGCAAAATGAAGATGAGAATATTCCTGCCGAATGGCGTATTTCTCATAATAATTGTCTGGACCCATCCCATCCGGACGCCCTTGCATATATTCGCGATGACGTAGAACGCATTTGTAAATGGGGATATACACTGCTGAAACATGACTTTTCAACCTTTGACTTGTTCGGCAGATGGGGATTTGAAATGAATCCACTGGTGACAGAAAATGGATGGCATTTTTATAACGAATCACTTACCAGCGCAGAAATTGTAAAACTTTTATATCAGGCAATTTATGATGTATGCAGCAAATATGGGACATTGGTTCTTGGCTGCAATACAGTAGGACATCTGGGTGCTGGATTGATGCACCTGAATCGTACAGGTGACGATACCAGCGGTAAAAACTGGGAAAGAAGCCGTCGTCTCGGTATCAACACCTTGGCCTTTCGTCTTCCTCAGCACAGAAAATTCTACGAAATTGATGCTGACTGCGTAGGAATTTATGGAAAAATTGATTGGAAATTCAACAAACAGTTGGCTGATTTGTTTGCTGAAAGCGGAACTTCTCTGTTTGTATCTGCAAAACCAGGTGTTTTGACAGACACTGAAAAAGCAGAATTAAATCAGATGATGCTTGTTGCATCCAAACAGGAACACCATATTATCCCTACGGACTGGGAAGATACAGATTGTCCTGAATATTGGGAAGATGCTGAACATGGAATTGAAAGACATTACCAATGGTATGAAGAAACCGGCGTGAAATTCAGCGAGTATGCGAAGAGAGCACATCCGTATTTGTCTATTGTTCGGTAAGTATATTGTTCGTTGCCCCCATCGTACAAAATTGTACGATGGGGGCTTTTTATGTTTTCCTGAAAATGGAGTATTCCGTAAATTTGTGTTTGTGGGGGAAAGCTTTAGAAAAGCAAGTTAATGATTCATTTTCATCTCCCAACATGCTTACTTGAAGAATTCACCCCTACAAACATAAATTTACATTCAAAAAAGAAGTTGTCACACAATGCAACAACTTCTCCAAACACTTCAATTAAATTAAGCCATATAGCTTTTCAGTACATCAACTTTGTCCAGTCTTTCCCATGGCAGATCCAGATCGTTTCTTCCGAAATGTCCGTAAGCTGCTGTCTGTTTGTAGATTGGGCGTCTCAGATCCAGCATTTTGATGATTCCTGCTGGTCTTAAGTCGAAGTTTTCACGAATGATTTCTACCAGTTTGATATCTTCCAGTTTTCCTGTTCCGAAAGTATCTACGCTTACAGATGTTGGCTGAGCAACACCGATTGCGTAAGATAACTGGATTTCACATTTGTCAGCCAGACCTGCTGCTACGATATTTTTTGCAACGTAACGAGCTGCATATGCTGCAGAACGGTCTACTTTTGTACAGTCTTTACCAGAGAAAGCTCCGCCGCCGTGACGACCATATCCACCGTAAGTATCTACGATGATTTTTCTACCTGTAAGACCACTGTCTCCGTGAGGTCCACCGATTACGAATCTTCCTGTTGGGTTGATGAAATATTTTGTTTCATCATCCAGTAATTCTGCTGGCAGAACTGGTGCAAATACATATTTTTTGATATCAGTATGAATCTGTTCCTGTGTTACATCTGGATCATGCTGTGTGGAAAGAACAACTGCATCCAGACGCAGTGCTTTTCCGTCTTTGTCATATTCTACAGTTACCTGAGATTTTCCGTCTGGTCTTAAGTAAGGCAAAGTTCCTTCTTTTCTTACTTTTGTAAGCTGTCTTGTCAGTTTATGTGCCAAAGAAATTGCCAATGGCATATATTCTTCTGTTTCGTTGCAAGCAAAACCAAACATCATACCCTGGTCCCCTGCTCCGATAGCTTCCAGTTCTTCATCAGACATTTTGTTTTCTTTTGCTTCCAGAGCTTTATCAACACCCATAGCGATGTCTGTAGACTGTTCATCGATTGCTGTGATTACGCCACAGTTGTCAGCATCAAAACCAAATTTTCCTCTTGTATAACCGATTTCGCGAACTGTTTCACGAACGATTTTCTGAATATCTACATATGCGTTTGTTGTGATTTCACCCATTACCAGAACCAGACCAGTTGTGATTGCTGTTTCACAAGCTACACGGCTCATTGGGTCTTTTTCCATCAGTGCGTCCAGAACCGCATCAGAAATCTGGTCGCAGATTTTGTCAGGATGGCCTTCAGTTACAGATTCAGAAGTAAATAAAATTTTCTCCATGTTCTTCTCCTTTTTTTCAATGGTGTGAGGGCTTTTCTCCCGGGTTGTAAGATTGCCTTGTGCCTTTGGCAACAAAAAAATCCGCACTTTGGCGGATTTAATAACTTCATATCAAATCCCCTTATTGTTCGATTACTCGCTCAGGTAGGCACCTTCCGGAAACCGGGGTTGCCGTGACTTCACAGATCCTTTGTATCTCCATCACTCTGAATAAGAGAAAAGC
>JAXJUX010000057.1:0-24094 GCA_036308845.1 Ruminococcus sp. | reverse complement strand
CAAAGAATTGGACGCCACAAACAAAGAATTGGACGCCACAAACAAAGAATTGGACGCCACAAACAAAGAATTGGACGCCACAAACAAAGAATTGGACGCCACAAATAAAGAATTGGAAGCACAGAAAAAAGAAAACGAAGAATTAAAAAGACAATTGAAACTCTTACAGGAAAGAAAATAATCGGGTAGAAAGATGAATTACAAAAGAGAAAACCATTTGGTTAATGAAAAAGCAAAAAGATAAAGAAGTCTCAAAGCACATATCAACTTTGAGACTTCTTTTTTTAAAATCTACTCACTGACAGGATAGTTACCGCTATAATGATATGTCCCATCTTTGGTAATAAAAAGAGCTTCTGTATCAGGCAGTTCGTTAATAAGTTCCATGCCCTTCTCCAGACCAAGTGCAAAACAAGTCGTACTTAAGCCATCCCCGTCCACAGATGTTTCTGAAAGAATCGTTACAGAAGTCAATTCATTATTATAAGGATAGCCAGTTTTCGGGTCGAGTATATGATGGTATAATACACCGTCTTGTTCAAAATAGCGTTCATATGTCCCGGATGTAACGACTGAACTATCGGTAATCTGTACCGTAGTGGCCAATTCGTTTCGATCAGAAAAAGGTTTCTGAATTCCGATGGTAAATGGAGAACCATCGGGTTTGGAGCCAATACACAATACATTTCCTCCAAGATTAATGGTTGCACTGGTCACGCCTTGAGAAATCAGGTATTCTTTGACACAATCGGCAATATATCCTTTGGCGATAGCTCCCAGATCCAATTGAATGCCCTCGATGGAACTTGTCAGTTCCTGTCCCTGTAAAGAAATCGTTTCATATCCCACTGTCTCCAGCCCTTTTTGAATCAGAGCATCATCCGGAACAGTTGGCGTTTCAGCAGTAAAATCCCACAAAGAAGATACGGAACCAATGGTAGGGTCAAACGCACCATCAGAAAGAGCTGCATAGTAAAGTCCCTTTTCAAGCAATTTGGCAGTGGATGCTGATAAATGGGTAATTCCGCCTTCATCAGCCAATGTTCCAGCGTTAAACTGAGCAATTTCACTGGTTTCGATGGTTCTGCTTAATTGATTTTCGTATTCCTGAATCAAATCCATACATTCTTGAAGCAGATTTGTATTTTGCGAATCATAAATGGTAATAGTGATAACCGTATTCAAAAGAAAGTCGGTTTTTGTGATTGGTTCTGGTGAACTTGACTGATGATAATGCTGAATACCAACAAGAATTGCGGCACATAGCAGGATACCAGCAAGGACTCCCATGAATTTTTTGTTTTTCAAAATTGTTTCTCCTTTTTACTGCAATGAAAATAACTATTCCTATTATAAAAAACAGAGGTAATAGTTTCAAGAGTTATTTCCTGCGTTGCTCAAAAGGGGTGTCCATGGTAAAATAGAAAATATAAATTGTTTCATTATGGAAAGGAAATTGAGAAATGAAAATCAGTTATCCGAATTATTATTTTGATTTCCATTGTATTGGCGGCAGTTGTGAAGCGACCTGCTGCAAAGGATGGAAAATTCAGATTGATGATGATTCGTTAAAAAGATATAAAAAAATAAAAGGACCATTTGCAAGAAAAATAAAAGAAGGCATTTTATGGAAAGAATCCTGTTTTCAGTTAAAGGACCAGCGTTGTGCGATGTTAAATGAAGATGGATGGTGTGATTTGCAAATCGCCATGGGGGAATCTGCTCTGTGTAAGACCTGCCAGACATTTCCTCGACATCAGGAAGACTTTGGGATTTTACAGGAAAAAATGTTATCTTTGTCCTGTCCAGAGGCGGCTCGGCTGATTTTATTTTCTCAAAAGCCTGTAACGTACTTTTTAAGAGAAAAAGAGGAACCTATAGAAGTCACGAGGAAAAGGGAACGTGGAATTTCAAGCACCTTGCGAAAATCTTTATTAGCAGTGCGACAGACAATAGAAAGTATTTATAAGAATCAGGAAATTCCTCTCCATGTGCGAAAAATCATGGTAACGTATTTGGTTCATGATGTGCAGCTTCGATTGGAACAAAAACATTATGATAAAGTGGAAGATGTATTGGTTCGTTATGAAAAAAAGAGTGCGGCGGCATGGTTTATTGAACGATTTTCTATAGAGCCAACGGATGGAGAAATTCAGAAAAAACGAAAACAATTGCTGCATATATATCGGAATCTGGAACTTGTATGGCCAGATTGGAAAAAAAATGTGCAGAAAATGGCAAATTTGCAGAATGCGTGGGAACGTCAGCCAATTGCGTGCAGAGAGAAAATGGATAGAGTAGGTGTATGGTTTGAGGGCATTGAACAGGCACGCGTAAATTTATTTCTTTATTTTCTGCATACCTGGTTTTTAGGGGCTTTGTATGATGAACAGATAGAAGTAAAAATGAAACTAATCCTGGCAAGTTGTGAAATGATAGAAGAACTTGCATTGGCAAATTGGTTGGAAAATAATGAAATGCAGAAAGATAAAAAGCAAATTTGGACACAGGCTGCATGGATGTATGCACGTCAAATTGAGCATTCCGATGATAATCTGGAACGGTTAGAGACTGTACTTCCTTAGAAGAATATTCTTGAAACATAGAGAAAAACGGGCTTATAATAAAGTATAAAAACGATAAGATGCGGAAAATTTTGAATTTTAACTCATAAATTTCTGGGAGAAGCAGGAGAGACAAATGAATAACAAAAAAGAAATACTCCAGACATTACAAGAAAGAATCAAACAACTATTAGAAAATTTGCAAATTGAACAGGAGAAAAAGCCATTACGTCTGGCTTTGCAGACAGGGTATCTGTCCTATGTGCGATTGTTTATAGAGTCTCAGAAAAGAGCAGAGCTGCAGCAATATTTTCCATATGCCGGATTTCCGATGGAATGGACAAAAGCAGAGGAATCGATGGAATTACAGCAGCGAATCTGGCAAGTACAGTATCAGATGCAGTATTGTGCATCTATTGTAGAAGAAGGTCATTTTCTGGAAAAAGCAGAACTTATGGAAAAGGGAAAAGGACTGGAAGAAGTAACCGGATTGATTGACTGGATGTGTGAGCAATCAGATTGGTCTGAAGGAATTCCAGAAATATTTGCATTATCTTTGAAAGAAATGATTCAGCAGATTTACCAGTTGGGAAACAGCGGTATGTTTTTAATGCCAGAAGTGATTACAAATATGCTTGTGGAACTGGCAGGAGAAAAAGAACATTGTAAAATGTGGAATCCGGCTTGTCGTACGGGCGCTTTTCTTGCAGCGATGCATAAGACACACCCTCAATGGGAACTGTCTGGTTCGGAAACAAGCAAAGAACAATGTATTTTGGCGCAGATGCTTCAGTTTTTCCATGGAGCAGGAATCGGAAATGTAAAAAATGAAGATGCGCTGGAAGTAGGTGCAAAGAATGTCTATGATTTGATTGTATCTAATCCTCCAGTAGGCGAGCTGCGCGTGGAAGATCAAGAACGATATCCTGTGGTTACCAGAAAAATTCAGCTCCAATATTTGCAGATGATTATGGAAGGATTGAAAAAACAAGGGCTGGCAATCGTGGTAGTCAATGAAGGAATTCTGTTCAAATTTGATGCAGAGATGAAGATTCGTAAAGAATTATTGGAATCCTTTGAATTACAGGGCATTATTTCTCTTCCAGCCGGTGCATTTTTGCCATATACAAGCGGAAAAGCATCTATTATGATTTTTGCCAATGCGCCAGAAAGAGTTGGCGAACATTCTGCTGTTTGGTTTTATGAATTGAATCATTTGGGCTATACATTAGACCGCAGACAGGAAGAAACTGGGGCTAATCAGATTCCAGAACTTTTGCAGGCATGGAGTCAGAGAAAAGAAATGGAAGTAGAATGGAATCGTCAGCTGGCTGCCGGAACATTGTATAATCAATGGAATAATCCTGTGCCTGAAAGCTGGAAAGAAAATCATTATTGGTTTGCAAGCAGAGCAACGATTCGAAACAATGATTATAATCTGACAGCTGGAAGATACAAACCATGGAAAGAAGATCAGGAAGAAACAGTGGAATCTCCATTACAGTTATTACAGCAATTGGCTGAGATGGAAAAAGAAACCATGGAACAAATCAAAGAATTGATAGAGATGACAAAAGATTATGAATAAACAAGAAAAATGGAATGAATATCAATTAGATGCAGTTGCGCAGTTGATTTCCGGACGTACACCAGAGAGAGAACAGAAAGAATATTATGCCCAAGAGGGAACCCCGTGGGTAAAGATTGAAAATCTGGATCAGGGAGTTATCACACAGGCTGCCGAATATTTATCAGATAAGGGACGGGAAAAAGTAAATCTGGTTCCAAAAGACAGTGTATTGTTTTCTATTGTTGGTACTGTTGGAAAAGTAGGAATTGCCGGAAAAGAATTGGCTACCAATCAGCAGATTGTTGCGTTAATCTTCGATGAGACGAAGGTACTTCCTTTATATGGATATTATTGTATGCGTTATCATGCGGATGCAATCAAGAAATTATCCAACCAGACAACGATGGCATTGATTAGCAGAAAAATCTTGGGACAATATCGTATTCAAGTTCCAGAATCTTTGGATGTACAGCAGGAAATTGTAGACAAACTGAGTCAATTTGAAACTTATGCAAGAAAAAAAGAACAGATTCGTGGACAAATGGATGCATATGAACAGATTTTGTTCCAGAAAATGTTCGAGCAGGAATTGAAATATCATGAAAAATTGACAGTAAAAGAATTTCTGCGCGAATCGATTAGCACGGGAATTCCGAAAGGAGAAGAGCCAGAGGGATATTTTCCTTGTGTGCGCAGTCAGGATTTTGAAAAAACATATCTTGACCGACAGGATACGGAAGAAATAGAAGCTGTACCAAATAAAAAATACCTGCTGCAGGAAGGAGATGTCCTGATTCGAAATGGAAAACTTTTGTTGGTAGAAGAACAGAAAACTCCATTATATATAGAAAGAAATATTTTATGTATAAGGACAAGAAAAGAACAGTTGCTGCCGGAAGTGCTGTACGGATGGCTGCAGACACCAGAAGTTTATAAACGATTGTATGCAGTTCGTAAGGCAGAAGAAACCAGAAAACGACCAATACGAGGCAGTGAACTGGAACGTATGCAAATTCCGTATTTTACATTTGATAAACAAAAAGAATATGCGGTATTTTTGAAAAAAATTCGTCAGATTCAGCGCTCTTTGGATAACGAAGTGGAATATTCCTGGAAAGCATTGGAATCTGCGGCAAGCTGGTATCTGCAAAAGCATGAAGTGGAAGAAGATACAGAGGAAGTAGTACAACGTGTACCGGAAATTGTGGAACATGTGCCGGAACCAGTCATGGATGATCTTTTTGAAGTGGAAATACCGGAGCCAAAGGAAACACACACTCTGCAGCGTGCACAGGAAGAAGGTATTGCACATCTGATATTGGCAGCAGTATGTGGATGGTGTCCGCAGGATCAGCGAACAGGTGCATATTGTCAGCATAGACAACAGATTTTCAAGAAAGCGCAGCCATTTTTCCAACCGCTGGCCTTGTCGTTGGTTACGAAAGACGGGCAGCAGGAATATTTGCTCGTTAGAGATTTTTTGACGTACCATTCGGATAAAATCTGTGAAGATTGGGAACAGCCATTGCTCTATTTAAAGAAATTATTGAAAGATATGGAACAAGGGGAAATTTTGGATGCACATTTGGCGTTTCAGGGGGAAAATGGCATCTGTACAGAGAATATTTGGGAGAAAGAAGTTGTCAATGATATGGCAAAAGATGGATTGATGCTTCTTACCTTATATTCTGGATTGGAAGCTTGTACCTGTCTCTTTGAATAAAGGAGGTCTGTATGAAAAAACTAGACATAAAAATGATCGGTTTGGATTTGGATGGAACGGTATTTAATGACGATAAAGTAATTACAGAGCATACGAAAGAGGTATTAGCGAAGGCAATCCGACAGGGAGTTGTAGTTTTGCCTGCAACCGGAAGGCCGGAATCGGGATTGCCGCAGCAATTTCTGGAAATTCCAGGAGTGCGCTATGCAGTAACATCCAATGGTGCAAGAGTGATTGATTTAAAGACTGCTAAGACGGTTGTGGAAGAAATGATTTCCTGGGATGTAGCGTTACAAGTGATTCGATATGCACGGACATGGGAAAACACAGCGTGGGAAGTGTATTTTGATGGAAAGGCCTATGTGGAAGAGGGAGAATATCATTTTATAGACCATCCGGATATAAAACCGGTGTTCAAACAATATATTCTGGACACAAGAAAAGCACAAAGACATTTGCTGGAAACCATTGAAAAAGAGAAGATTGGTTTGGAAAAAATTCGTATGTCATTTCCAGATACCGAGTATCGTAATCAATGCATGAAGGCATTTGAAGAAAAATTTCCATATCTGGATATCAGTTATGCAACGACTTTTGATATGGATATTGTATCAAAGAATATTGGAAAAGGTGTGGCGCTTTTGAAACTGGGTAAGATTTTGGGAATCGAACAGGATCAGATCATGGCTTGCGGAGATGCCAAAAATGACTGGAATATGCTGGATATGGCAGGTTTCGCGGTAGCCATGGGAAATGCCGATGAGGAAACCAAAAAACGGGCAACTTATGTTACTCTTACTAATGAAGAAGATGGAGTTGCTTACGCAGTAGAAAAATTTGTTTTAACATAAAATTGAAGCAGTGTTAAAGGAAGGTGATTATAATGCAGGGGAAAAACAGACAGAGCCGGGAAAAGAAAGTATGGATTCTGATAATGGCTATCTTATTGTTGTTGCTTTTTCTGGCATTTTATCGCTATCTGAAACTGAGCGGTTCCTGGATGAAATCCGTGGAGGATACGCAGAAACTGCAGGAATCTTATTCTGAAATTTTGCAGGAAAATCAGGAGAAAATCCGAGAACTGGAAAAACAGATAGAACAAAAAACAAATGAAGAATGAGAGGGAAACATATGAAACTGAATTACAAACGAACGGTTTTGATTGGTTTGGCATTTTTATCCATCAGTGCCTTCTGGCAAATGTACGATAACATTATTCCATTGATCTTGAAAAATACATTTCATTTGGGTGAAACGGTAACCGGTGTTATCATGGCTGCCGATAACGTGTTGGCATTGTTTTTACTTCCGATTTTTGGTGCTTTGTCCGATAAAGTAAATACACGAATCGGAAAAAGAATGCCATTTATTTTGATTGGTACAGCCTTGGCGGTTTCTCTGGTTATGCTGCTCCCATATGCAGATGCTACGGAAAACATGGTATTGTTTGTAGTGGCACTGTTTTTGTTATTGATTTCCATGGGACTTTATCGCTCTCCAGCAGTTGCATTGATGCCGGACCTGACACCAAAGCCATTGCGAAGCAAAGGAAATGCCATCATTAACCTGATGGGGGCAGTTGGTGGTGTGTATACGCTGGTCATGATCAAAGTTATGGTTGGGAGCGGTGACAGACCAAGCTATTTCCCATTGTTTGCATCTGTTGCAATTTTCATGGCCGTGTGTGTTGTAATTTTGTTTTTGACAATCAAAGAAAATAAGCTGCGTAAAGAAATTGGAGTGGATGAGGAAGAAGATGAGCAGGCACCAAAAACGACAGCAGATCTTCCGAAAGAAGTTAAACGCAGTTTGGCGTTTATGCTGTTATCTATTGCTTGTTGGTTTATCGCGTATAATGCAGTAACAACCGCATTTTCCAGATATGCAACTCACGTTTGGGGAATGGAAAATGGCGGTTATGCAGATTGTTTGATGGTGGCCACCGTCGCTGCAATCATCAGTTATATTCCGATTGGTGTGATTTCCAGTAAGATCGGAAGAAAGAAAACAATTTTAATCGGTGTAGTATTGTTAGGTTCTTGTTTCTTTGCAGCAGGACTGTTTAATCAGTATCATCCAATCATGAATCTGTTTTTTGGAATCATTGGATTTGCGTGGGCTGCGATTAATGTAAACTCTCTGCCGATGGTTGTAGAAATCAGTGCAGCGGGAGAAGTTGGAAAATATACCGGGTATTATTATACATTTTCCATGGCGGCACAGGTAATCACACCAATCTTGTCCGGATTCCTGCTGGAACATGTATCGTATCGTACCTTGTTCCCATATTCCGTATGTTTCACGATTCTGGCATTCTGTACGATGCAGATGGTAAAACATGGAGATTCCAAACCGGAACAGAAGAAAAGTGTTTTGGAAAATTTTGATGTAGATGATTGATTTTAGATAGAAAGAAGTGTAGATGGTAATGAAAATTGTAGGTATCACGATTCTTGTAATATTGGTTCTTCTTTGCGTGATTTATCTTTTCTTGATTGCTCCGAGAATGAGCAAGAAGCCGGACAGAACACCATTTTACGGATACATGTATGCACACAGAGGTCTGTTCGACAACGAAACGGAGGCACCGGAAAATTCCCTTCCTGCTTTTGAGAAAGCAGTGAAACATGGGTTTGGTATTGAACTGGATGTTCAGTTGAGTAAAGATGGAATTCCTGTGGTGTTTCACGATGCTTCTTTGAAAAGAGTGTGTGGTGTGGATGGAAATGTCTGGGAATATACACTGGAAGAACTGCAGCAGATGAAATTAAAAAAATCAAACCAGACGATTCCAACTTTTGTACAGGTACTGAACGTGATTGATGGAAAAGTGCCGATTATCGTAGAATACAAAATGGACGTGGTAGACACCAAAGTATGTGTCAAAGGAAACGAATTGCTTGAAAAATACAAAGGTGTATATTGTATAGAAAGTTTTCATCCGTTTGCGGTAAAATGGTACAAAGACCATCGCCCGGATGTTCTTCGTGGACAGTTGTCGATGGATTTTTCAAAAGACGAGAAAAACAAAGGAAAAAAAGAATTATTCCTGGTAACGTATTTACTATCTAATGTATTGTCACGTCCAGATTTTATTGCGTATTGCCATCAGGATGCGAAAAATATTTCCAGAAGACTTTGCAGCAAGCTGGGTGCTTTGCCGGTTGCATGGACGATTAAATCGGAAGAAGAATATCAGACGGCAAAAGACCATTTTACATTATTTATTTTTGACAGCTATGTTCCGAAAAAATAAAATATTGAAGTAAATAAAAAACGTATATGTTCTGATTTGACGAGAACATATACGTTTTTGTTTGCTCATTTATCTATTCAGAGATATTTGGGATTGCACGTAATACTGGATACAGTACCATTGCAATGACTAATCCGCCGATACCCTGAATCATATTTGCAGGAATGCTTGCGGCAGCTCCTGCTATTCCGTAGAATACAGATTCATATAAGAAATATCCGAAAACAACGAGGATGGTATTGCAAATGCCGCCTAAAATGACGCTGAAATGCTGTCCTTTCGTAGTTGCTCCCAATTTCTGGAACATATATCCTGCAACCAGTGCGCCCATGCCTTTGATCAGGAATGTGATTGGCACATAAAGGAAATATCCTCCGATCAAGTCCGCCATAGCAGAACCAATTCCTCCGGCAAGGAATCCATATACAGGTCCAAGGAAAATTCCGGAAAGAACAACCAAAGCATCACCTGGATGGATGTAACCATTGGTTCCTGGAGTTGGGATGCGGATGGACATGGTAGCCACGCATACAAGTGCCATAAACATTGCTGTCAGTACGTAATGCTTCAAATCTCTTTTCATAATACTTGCCTCCATTTTTTGTGAAGCGTCAGAACGGGAAATCCGACTGAACGTTCAAGCGTTTATTTATGAATTCTTAAGATTTTCTCTCTTACGAAGTCTTGCATCCAGAATTTTCTTACGGATACGAAGACTGGAAGGAGTAACCTCAAGGAGTTCATCTTTATCAATGAATTCCAGGGCCTGTTCCAGACTCAGAATTTTTGGTGGTGTTAATTTCAATGCTTCATCAGCGGAAGAAGAACGAGTGTTGGTAAGATGTTTGGTCTTGCATACATTCAATTCGATGTCTTCTGCTTTTCCATTCTGACCGATAACCATACCAGCGTAAACTTTTTCGCCAGGTCCGATAAATAAAGTTCCGCGTTCCTGTGCAGAGAACAAACCGTAAGTAACGGATTCACCGGCTTCAAATGCAATCAGGGAACCCTGTTTACGATAGGAAATATCTCCTTTATATGGTGCATATCCATTGAAAATTGTATTCAGTACGCCAGTACCTTTTGTGGAAGTCATGAAGTCTCCACGGAAACCAATCAGGCCACGGGCAGGAACTTCAAATTCCAGACGAGTAGAGCCGTCACTTGCAAGACTCATGTTCTGGAGAGCACCCTTACGTTCACTGAGCATCTGGATGATTGTACCGGAGAATTCTTCCGGAACATCAACATAGGCAAGTTCCATTGGTTCCAGTAATTTGCCTTTTTCATCCTTTTTATAAAGCACTTCTGCCTTACTTACAGCAAATTCATAACCTTCACGACGCATGTTTTCAATCAGAACAGACAGATGCAATTCTCCACGGCCGGATACTTTGAAGCAGTCTGGAGAATCTGTTTCTTCCACACGAAGACTGACGTCCGTGTTTAATTCGCGCATCAGACGTTCTCCCAGATGACGGGAAGTGACGTATTTTCCTTCCTGACCTGCCAATGGGCTGTCATTTACCATAAAATGCATGGCGATGGTTGGTTCTGAAATTTTCTGGAAAGGAATTGGTTGTGGGTCATTCAAGTCGCACAGTGTATCACCGATATGGATATCGGAAATACCGGAGATTGCAACGATGGAACCTACATTTGCTTCCCTTACTTCTACTTTATTCAAACCATCAAATTCATATAATTTGCTGATTTTTACTTTTTTCTTTTTGGATGGATCATGATGGTTCATCAGCATTACTTCCTGATTTACCGCAATTTTTCCATTGTCCACTTTTCCTACACCGATACGTCCAACGTATTCGTTGTAGTCGATAGTACTGATCAGTACCTGTGTACCTGCTTCCGGGTCACCTTCTGGTGCTGGAATGTATTTTAAAATTGTTTCAAATAATGGTTCCATATTTTCAGGAATGTCATTTAAATCCAAAACAGCGTGTCCTGCTTTTGCAGAAGCGTACAGGAATGGACAGTCTAACTGTTCATCAGAAGCATCCAGATCCATCAGAAGTTCCAGAACTTCATCGATGACTTCATCAGGGCGAGCTTCCGGACGGTCAATTTTGTTGATACAAACGATGACATGTAAATCCAGTTCCAGTGCTTTTTTCAGAACAAATTTTGTCTGAGGCATAGCACCTTCAAAGGCATCAACGACCAGAATAACACCGTTTACCATTTTCAGAACTCGTTCTACTTCACCGCCAAAATCTGCATGTCCAGGGGTATCGATAATATTAATCTTCGTATCCTTGTAATAAACAGCCGTATTTTTGGAAAGAATTGTAATACCACGTTCTCGTTCGATATCATTGGAGTCCATGACACGTTCCTGAACTGCCTGATTTTCACGAAATACACCGCTTTGGTGGAGCAGCTGATCGACCAGAGTAGTTTTGCCGTGGTCTACGTGAGCGATAATTGCCACGTTACGAACATCTTCTCTTTTCATTTTCATAAATCAATTATTTCCTTTCTCAAGTCTGTTTCCGGAGATGTAACCATGCGAATATCCCGCAATGTTCATATATTTAGAACATCCGAAAAATATATATAGTAAAGCGGGTGTTCACAGTCCGGAGACTACAATTTCTACGGGTACAAGTTTATCACAATTTTTCCAGATTACAAGGGAATTAAAAAAATTTTTTCTTTTGGTTCTAAAAGCGAAAGTGCCGGAATACAAATGATATATATCAAAAATACAACCAAGAGGAAGGGGAACTATCATTCATGTCAGATAAGATTATTGAAAACAATCAAGTAGAAATTATGGGAAAAATTGCATCCGGCTTTACATTCAGCCATCAGGTATTTGGGGAAGGCTTCTATATGGTAGATGTGCTGGTAAAACGACTCAGCGATCTGGAAGACCGGATTCCTGTTATGATTTCAGAAAGACTTTTGGATGTTACACAAGATTATCAGGGAGAATACATACATGTGACAGGGCAATTCCGCTCTTACAATCGTCACGAAGAA
The DNA here is from genome assembly GCA_036308845.1 of Ruminococcus sp. Classification (GTDB taxonomy): domain Bacteria; phylum Bacillota; class Clostridia; order Lachnospirales; family Lachnospiraceae; genus Oliverpabstia. Next base: position 11,975 of record JAXJUX010000057.1, on the reverse strand, counting down.
AAGAAAAACCGTCTGGTGCTTTCTGTGTTTGCCAGAGAAGTGGAATTTGTAGTTGATGATGACGAAGGTATGAAATCCAATGCCATCTTTTTGGATGGGTACATATGCAAGCCGCCTGTGTACCGTAAAACCCCGCTGGGAAGGGAAATTGCAGATCTTTTGATTGCTGTGAACCGACCCTATGGCAAATCCGATTATATTCCGTGCATTTGCTGGGGCAGAAATGCCAGATATGCGTCTGCATTTCAAGTTGGCGGCCACGTGCTGATCTGGGGAAGAATCCAGAGTAGAGAATATGTGAAAAAAATCAGTGAAAATGAGACGCAGAGAAGAACGGCTTATGAAATTTCGGTGAGTAAGCTGGAATATATGGAGTAGTAATTAAGGGTATAGTTGCGGAAATAGGATTGACAATAAAATTGAATAATGCTATAGTTATTGAAATTGAAAAGGTTGATGGCATCAGCCATCGGTCATATGGGAGATAGAGGTTGCGCATTTCATGAGTACGCTGCAGGATGTGTTCAGGCACAGGAGAATGCAGAAGAAAGGGAAAAGCGCCGAAGGAGTAAAATACCTGAAGTTTTGTTCCTGGGCATACAGTTAAGAGCTGTATGACTGTCATCGTCAGATGGAGTGCTATCCAAAGAAAGATTAGAATTATGATGGATTTCATAACGAATTTCTATGAGGTGGGCTTCCAGTGGTGGCGCACCTTTTCCATTGTTTGAAAATTTTATTGTGAATTTTCAAATAATACATTTATAAAGAACATATTTGAATCATGAAAGGAGAATAAATAATTATGGCGATTTTTACAGGTGCTGGTGTAGCGATTGTAACACCTATGAAAGACTATTTTGAGGTAAACTATGATAAATTAGCAGAACTTTTGGAAGATCAGATTGCAGGAGGAACAGATTCTATTATTATCTGTGGAACAACTGGTGAATCCGCAACTCTTTCCGAAGAAGAACACAGCAAAGTAATCAAATTTGCAATTGATCAGGTAAAACACAGAATTCCAGTCATTGCCGGAACAGGCTCCAACTCAACTGCTACAGCTATCCAGTTGTCCAAAGAAGCAGCAGAAGACGGCGCAGACGGACTTCTTCTGGTAACACCATATTACAACAAAGCAACACAGAATGGTCTGATTGCGCATTACAATGCAGTTGCAAATGAAGCAAAACTGCCATCTATTCTGTACAATGTACCAAGCCGTACAGGTTGTAATCTGGCTCCAGCAACAGTTGCAAAACTTATTGAAAACGAATATATCGTAGGTATCAAAGAAGCTTCCGGAAATATCAGTCAGGTTGCAGAAATCATGCATGCATGTGACGGAAATATTGATTTGTATTCCGGTAATGACGATCAGATCGTTCCATTGTTATCTTTGGGCGGTGTTGGTGTTATTTCTGTACTGTCTAACATTGCACCAAAAGAAACACACGATATTGTTGAACTGTTCCTGAACGGAAATGTAAAAGAAAGTGCTGCACTGCAGTTAAAAGCAATTCCATTGATCAAAGCACTGTTCTGTGAAGTAAATCCGATTCCAGTAAAAGCTGCTCTGAATCTGATGGGTAAAGAAGTTGGACCACTTCGTATGCCATTGACAGAAATGGAAGCGAAAAACCAGGCAGTTTTAGCTGAAGAAATGAGAAAATTTGGAATTAAACTGGCATAAAATAAAATGCGAAAACTGCAATACTCTCAACGTGAAAGTTGCAGGATACGTTTTAGAAAACGCGCAAATCTGATAAAGGAAGCGGGGAAATAAAAATGGTAAAAGTAATTATGCATGGATGCAACGGTCATATGGGTCAGGTAATCTCAGGCCTGGTTCAGAACGATCCAGAAATCGAAATCGTTGCAGGAATTGATTTGGTAGATAATCGTGACAATGGATATCCTGTATTTACAGATATCTGGACATGTGATGTGCAGGCAGATGCAGTGATTGATTTCTGTTCTCCAAAAGCGACAGATAATCTGTTGGATTTTTGTGTAGAACGTCAGATTCCAGTAGTTCTTTGTACAACAGGTTTGACAGAAGAACAGCTGAAAAAAGTAGAAGAAGCAAGCAAAAAAGTTGCAGTGTTAAAATCTGCAAACATGTCTCTGGGAATCAATCTTTTATTAAAATTAGTAAAAGAAGCAGCGCAGAAATTGGCAGAAGCTGGATTTGATATGGAAATCGTAGAAAAACATCACAGATTAAAAGTGGATGCTCCAAGCGGAACTGCATTGGCGCTGGCTGACAGCATCAACGAAGGTCTGGATAACGCTTATCATTATACATACGACAGAAGTCAGGTTCGTCAGAAACGTGATGAAAAAGAAATCGGAATTTCTGCAGTTCGCGGTGGAACAATCGTTGGTGAACATGATGTGATTTTTGCAGGTTCTGATGAAGTAATTACTTTCCAGCATACTGCATACTCCAAAGCAATTTTTGGAAAAGGCGCCATTCAGGCAGCTAAATTCCTGGCTGGAAAAGGACCGGGATGGTATCAGATGAGCGATGTCATCGGCTAATTAATAGAAATATAACGGACAGGAGAGGAAACTTTCCTGTCCGTTTATTCTTTTATGGGAAACTATATCAAACGGTATGGAAGGTAACAAAAATAAAATTTCCTTGGAAAAAATAGCTATACCTGTATGCTATCGTATATTTTTAAAATGTTTGCTTATATTATGAGTGGAATGATTCAGTTGATGCATTTTGTGGCTGAATACCAAAATTTTCATATGTAAGGAGAGCAAAGCGATGAAAAACCAATGGAAAAAATGTGTAAGAGCTTTTCTGATTGTGTCTCTGGTAGGTATGTTTGCCGGATGTGGCTGTACAACGAATACCAGAAATGAAACAACTCCGCAAAACAACGTCAATGACAAAACAACCACGACAGAAGATCGTGTAGTCAATGACGGAACTGTGGTAAGTGATGGAAATACAGTCAATGACAATGCAGTAGTAGATGAACACACCACAGTCAATGATGTTACAACCGGAGAACACACCACAGATGGTAATGTTGGCAATAACGTAGGTAATGGTATTGAAAGTGTAGGAGAAGGCATTGGCCAGGGAATTGAAGATGTTGGGGAAGGAATCGGAGAAGGTGTGAAAGACCTGACAGGTGAAAATAATACCACAACAACCCGTGAGCAGAATACGACTACTAACACAACAAAAAATAACACCAATACAAACACTGTAAAATAAGTAAACAATAATTATCTTTCTCAGAGTTAGATATTCCTTTACTTGTTATTCATTCTGAGAAATGCTATTATCAATGCATGGAAAGGAGATTGGAATATGAAATTTCGACCATGCATTGACATACATAATGGAAAAGTAAAACAGATTGTAGGTGGAAGCTTGAAAGATCAGGGAGACCAGGCAAAGGAAAATTTTGTTTCCCAGCAGGACGCTCCGTTTTATGCTCAATTTTATCAGTCATATGGAATCAAAGGCGGACATATCATATTATTAAACCCGGCAACATCACCCTATTATATAGAAACAAAAGCACAGGCACTTGCTGCTTTGCGTGCGTATCCGCAGGGATTGCAGGTTGGCGGTGGTATTCATGATCAGAATGCACAGGAATTTCTGGATGCAGGAGCAAGTCATGTGATTGTTACTTCTTATGTTTTTAAGGATGGACAGGTTTCCTGGGAAAATTTGGAGAAGATGAAACAGGCAGTTGGAAAGGAACATTTGGTACTTGACCTTAGTTGCAGAAAACGTGATGGTAAATATTATATTGTGACGGATCGTTGGCAGAAATTTACGCAGGTGGAGGTAAATGAAAGCACATTGCAGGAATTATCTTCTCATTGTGATGAATTTTTGATACATGCGGTAGACGTAGAGGGAAAAGCCTCCGGAATCGAAGCGGAACTCGTACAAATGCTTGCAAAATGTGGAAATATTCCGGTAACGTATGCCGGCGGTGTGGGTAACTTTGCACATTTGGAGCAGTTAAAAACGCATGGTGAGAATCGTGTGGATGTGACGGTTGGAAGTGCGTTGGATTTATTTGGCGGTGATATGCAATTTGAGAAAATTCTTGAATTTTGCAAAAGATAAGATATCTATTTAAAATTCTGTTGATTTTTTGAATTGACTGTAAAAAAGTGAAAAAATAATAAATATTCAAAATAAAGTTGATAGTTAACCGATAAATTGTTATAATAAATATAACTTACAGAGAGTATTCTTTGTAAAATAAAGTGCGAAGGGGTTGACGGCATGAAAATTATTATTAGCGGAAGAAATATCGATATTACGGCTGGGTTGAGGGCAGCAGTAGAGGAAAAATTAGGAAAACTGGAACGGTATTTTACTCCTGAGACAGAGATTCACGTTACATTAAGTGTAGAAAAAGAAAGACAGAAAATTGAAGTTACAATTCCTGTAAAAGGAAACATCATTCGTTCCGAACAGGTTAGCAGTGATATGTATGTATCGATTGATTTGGTAGAAGAAGTGATTGAACGTCAGCTTCGTAAATATAAAACCAAAATTATCAATAAAGAACAGGAAGCAGGTAATTTCCAGAAAGCATTTGTAGAAGATGACTTTATGGAAGAAGAAGAAATTAAAATTACCCGTGTGAAAAAATTCGGAATCAAACCAATGTATCCAGAAGATGCATGTGTACAGATGGAATTGTTGGGACATAACTTCTATGTATTCCGCAACGCAGAGACAGACGAAGTAAATGTTGTTTATAAGAGAAAAGGAAACACATACGGTTTGATTGAACCAGAATTTTAAATTGTGTTAGATAGGAAACCTCGTTGTCAGATTGGCAGCGAGGTTTTTTAATGATGAATCTATATTGGTATAATTCATAAGAAAAGGAAGCATACTAATCCTGTAAATTTTATAATCACAGGAGGTTTTCCAATGGGACAGTTATCAGAAAAAGAATTGGCTGCATTGAATGATTTGCTTGCGGACGAAGAATTGCTGACAAAGAAATTTAAAATGCTTGCGATGCAGACACAGGATGCGGAAATTAAGCAAAAATATGAACGCATTTCTGAACAGCATCAGGGACATTTTAACGCATTATATGCACATTTGCAGTAGGAGGGCAGCCATGCAGGGATTTACAGATAAAGAAATTTTAACGGACGGATTATCTACACAGAAAGCGACAACGGACAAGTTTAACACATCTGCGAACGAATGTGTGCATCCACAGGTCAGAGATACCATGATGAAAATTCTGGAACAGGAACACAGTATTCAGTACGAAGTGTTCAATATGATGCATCAGAGAGGATTTTATGAAACTCCTGCGGCTGATATGCAGAAAGTGCAGCAGGCAAAGCAGAAATTTGCACAGTGCTGTAAATAATTTGAATACAAAAATGCCCGGTTCAGAAAAAGGAGAACCGGGCATTTCTATATTATCAATTATTTTCCTTCGATTTCATCACGTACTTCTTTGAAGCATTTTACGATAAAGTCGATGTCTTCTTTTGTATGGCTTGCACATACCTGTGTTCTGATACGAGCACGTCCCTTTGGAACTACTGGATAAGAGAATGCTACAACGTAAACACCTTTTTCCATCATACGTTTTGCATATTCTACAGCCAGTTTTTCATCATACAGCATAACTGGTACACATGGATGTGTTCCTGGAATGATGTCGAAATTATTTTCAACCAGAAGCTGACGATAGTAAGCAGTTACTTCTTCCAGATGGTCACGAAGTTCTGTGCTTTCCTGCAGCATGTTGAACATTTCAATACTTGCACCTGCGATTGCTGGCGCAAGAGAGTTGGAGAACAGGTATGGACGGCTTCTCTGACGAAGCAGATCGATGATTTCTTTACGTCCTGATGTGTATCCGCCGGAAGCTCCGCCGAGTGCTTTACCAAGAGTACCTGTGATAATATCTACACGACCTTCTACTCCACAGTGTTCAGCAGTTCCGCGTCCATGTTTTCCTACGAAACCAACAGCGTGGCTGTCGTCAACCATAACCAGTGCATTGTATTTGTCTGCCAGGTCACAAACACCTTTCAGATTACAGATAATACCGTCCATGGAGAATACACCGTCTGTAGCGATCAATTTAATTCTTGCGCCTGCAGCATCAGCAGCCTGCAGCTGTGCTTCCAGGTCTTCCATATTATTGTTTTTATAACGGAAACGTTTTGCTTTACAAAGACGAACACCGTCAATGATAGAAGCGTGGTTCAGTTCATCACTGATAACAGCGTCTTCTGCTGTCAGGATTGTTTCAAACAAACCACCGTTTGCATCGAAACAGGAAGAATACAGGATAGTATCGTCTGTTCCGAGGAATTCAGAAATTTTCTTTTCCAATTTTTTATGAATATCCTGTGTACCGCAGATGAAACGAACGGAAGCAACACCGTATCCTTTTTCATCGTAAGTTTTCTTTGCTGCATCAATCAGTCTCTGGTTGTCACCGAGTCCCAGATAGTTGTTTGCACACATACACAGAAGTTCTCTTCCGTCTTCCATAATTACTTTGGAACCCTGAGGGGAAACAAATGGAGCTTCTCCTTTGAAAAGACCTGCTTCACGGATTCCTTCTACTTCTTTTGTATAAATACTTAAAATATCATTTTTACGTGCCATAGATTTACTCCTTATTAGTCGTTGATATGTGCCCAATCCAGAATAACTTTACCGGACTGTCCGGACATCATAGCTTCAAATCCTTTTTCGTAGTCTTTAATATCGAAATGATGTGTAATAATTGGAGAAATATCCAATCCTGCCTGAATCATAGTAGACATCTTGTACCAGGTATCCCAAACTTTTCTTCCGTAAATACCGCGCAGATTCAGACCATTGAAAATAACGGTTTCCAGGTCAACTTTTGCATCAGTTGTCTGAAGTCCCAAAAGTGCAATTTTTCCACCGTGTTTCATGTTATGAATCATGCTGTCAAGACCAGCCTGGCTTCCGGACATTTCCAGACCCACGTCAAATCCTTCTGTCATGCCGATTTCTCTCATGACGTCTTCCAGTTTTTCTTTTTTCAGGTTTACAGTTCTTGTTGCACCGAGTTTTTTCGCAAGATCCAGACGGTAATCGTTCAAATCTGTGATAACGACATGTCTTGCACCAGAGAAGTTTGCGATTGCAGCTGCCATAATACCGATTGGACCGGCACCTGTAACCAATACGTCTTCACCAAGCATTTCGTAGGACAATGCAGTATGTGTTGCATTTCCAAATGGATCAAAGATTGCATATAATTCTTCGTCAATGTTAGGGTTGCATGGCCATACGTTGGATTCTGGAATAACCAGATATTCAGCAAATGCGCCATTACGGTTTACACCAACACCTTTTGCGTCTTTACAGTTTTCTTTGTGTCCTTCCAGACAGTTACGGCATTTTCCGCAGGTAATATGACCTTCACCGGAAACCAGATCGCCGATTTTGAAACCTTTTACACCAGCACCAACTTCTACAACTTCCCCCACGTATTCATGGCCAGCAGTCAGTCCGATTGGAATGGTATGCTGTGCCCAGTCATTCCACTGATAAATGTGTACGTCTGTACCACAGATCGCATTTTTGTGGATTTTGATCTTAACGTCTGTTGGTCCCACTTCTGGAATAGGAACTCGTTTCATCCAGAGTCCCTGTTCTGGTTTTTCTTTTACTAATGCCCACATCATATTATCGTTCATAGTTTTCCCTCCATATGAAAAAATTACCTCATATACATTTATCATACCTCAACATTCGTCATTTTTCAATGATTTTTTCCGCGTGACGCGAACATTTTTAGAAAAAGTGTGTTTGTGTGAGATACAAATACATGTGTCTGTCCGTAGAAAGCATTCCCCGAAAATGATAAAAAATCAGCAGAAAATTTAATAGACATAATAAAAAGTTCATACTTTATATGAATTTTATTTACAAAATAAGCGTTGTACAATATGCGATAAAGTGTTAAAATAACGTTTGATATGTTACTTTGGGGAAAGACTAAATTGACAAAACATATTCAATTTCGATTGACAGGAGTAAATATATGAATTTAATAGAAAAACTTTTCGGAACGCACAGCGAAAGAGAGTTAAAAAGAATTACGCCTCTGGTAGACAAGATTGAAGCATTGCGTCCAACCATGCAGGCACTTACGGATGAACAGTTAAAAGATAAAACAAGAGAATACAAAGAACGTCTGGCAAAAGGGGAAACTCTGGATGATTTGCTTCCGGAAGCATTTGCGACTGTACGTGAAGCGTCCAAACGTGTATTAAATATGGAACATTACCGTGTACAACTGATTGGTGGTATCATTCTGCATCAGGGACGTATTGCTGAGATGAGAACTGGTGAAGGTAAAACACTGGTATCAACTTGTCCTGCATATCTGAATGCGTTGGAAGGTAAAGGCGTACACATCGTTACTGTCAATGACTATCTGGCAAAACGAGATGCTGAATGGATGGGAAAAGTTCATGAATTTTTGGGCCTGACAGTTGGTGTGGTTTTAAACTCCATGAAGAACGACGAAAGACGTGAACAGTATGCCTGCGATATTACTTATGTTACCAACAACGAAGATGGTTTCGACTATCTGCGTGATAACATGGTTATTTATAAAGAACAGTTGGTACAGAGAGATTTGCATTATGCCATCATCGACGAAGTTGACTCTGTATTGATCGATGAAGCGCGTACCCCATTGATTATTTCCGGTCAGAGCGGCAAATCCACCAAGTTGTATGAAGTCTGCGATATCCTGGCAAGACAGCTGCAGCGTGGGGAAGCCAGCGGTGAAATGACAAAGATGACAGCAATCATGGGTGAAGAAATCATTGAAACCGGTGATTTCATCGTCAATGAAAAAGATAAAGTTGTCAACCTGACAGAACAGGGTGTTGAAAAAGTAGAAAAGTTTTTCCATATTGAAAACCTGGCAGATCCTGAAAATCTTGAGATTCAGCACAACATCATTTTAGCATTGCGTGCACATAATCTGATGTTCAAAGATCAGGATTACGTAATCAAAGACGACCAGGTTATGATCGTAGACGAATTTACCGGACGTATCATGCCGGGAAGAAGATATTCCGATGGTCTGCATCAGGCGATTGAAGCGAAAGAACATGTAAAAGTTCGCCGTGAAAGCCGTACACTGGCAACCATCACATTCCAGAACTTCTTTAACAAATACAAAAAGAAAGCTGGTATGACAGGTACTGCATTGACAGAAGAACAGGAATTCCGTGAAATCTACGGTATGGACGTTATCGAGATTCCAACCAACCGTCCAATTGCCCGTCAGGATATGGATGATGCAGTTTACATGACAAAGAAAGAAAAATATCGTGCAGTTATCAATGAAATCAAAGCCGCACATGAAAAAAATCAGCCGGTACTGGTTGGTACGATTACGATTGAAACTTCTGAATTGTTGAGCAAAATGCTGACAAGAGAAGGCATCAAACATAACGTATTGAACGCCAAATTCCATGAACTGGAAGCGGAAATCGTTGCGCAGGCCGGTGTGGCAGGTGCTGTTACGATTGCTACCAACATGGCAGGTCGTGGTACCGATATTAAGCTGGATGAAGAAGCAAGAGCAGCGGGCGGTCTGAAAATCATTGGTACAGAACGTCACGAATCCAGACGAATTGACAACCAGCTGCGTGGTCGTTCCGGACGTCAGGGTGACCCTGGTGAATCCAGATTCTACATTGCTTTGGAAGACGACCTGATGCGTCTGTTTGGTTCTGAAAAACTGATGAATATGTTCCAGAATCTTGGCGTTGCAGAAAATGAACAGATTGAACATAAGATGCTGTCCAGCGCAATTGAAAAAGCACAGAAGAAGATTGAAAGCAACAACTATGGTATTCGTAAAAATCTGCTGGATTATGACCAGGTAAATAACGAACAGCGTGAAATAATTTATGCAGAACGCCGCAGTGTTCTGGATGGAGATAACATGAGAGATGCCATCTGTAAGATGATCACGGATACGGTGGATAATACTGTTGATATGTGCATCAACGATGATGTGGATTCCGAAGACTGGGATCTGTCTCAGTTAAATAACATTCTGCTTCCAATTATTCCGCTGAAACCAGTGACAGCAGATTCCGTAAAGAAACTGCGTAAAAACCAGTTAAAACAGAATCTGAAAGAAGAAGCCATCAAACTGTATGAGATGAAAGAAGCAGAATTCCCGGAACCAGAACAGATTCGTGAACTGGAACGAGTAGTGCTTCTGAAAGTAATCGACCGTAAATGGATGGCTCATATCGATGATATGGAACAGCTTCGTCAGGGTATCGGTCTGCAGGCATATGGACAGAAAGATCCAAAAGTAGAATACAAGATGAGTGCGTTTGATATGTTTGATGATATGACAACAAACATTCAGCAGGAAACCATCCGTCTGTTGTATCATGTTCGTATTGAACAGAAAGTAGAAAGAGAACAGGTAGCGCAGGTAACTGGTACAAACAAAGACGATTCTTTGCAGAAAGCACCATCACGCCGTGCGACAGATAAAGTATATCCAAATGATCCATGCCCATGTGGAAGTGGAAAGAAATATAAACAGTGCTGCGCAAGAAAAGCAGGCAAGTAATAATAAAGATATTATGTAAGGAAAGCAGGTGAAACTTTTGGTAGAATTAGATCAATTCAAAACTATTCTGAATTCCTATACACAGCCATTAGTGGAAGTGAGGGATTCACTTTGACCTCGCTAATAAGGAAAAAAGGGTCGAAGAATTAGAAAGAAAAATGGAAGAACCGGATTTTTGGGATAATCCGGAACGTTCTCAGCAGATGATGAAAGAACTGAAAAGTCTGAAGGATGACATGGAAACTTATGCCAATCTGGAAATGCAGATGGAAGATATGGAAACACTCATCGAAATGGGTTACGAAGAAAATGACCCGGCATTGGTGGAAGAAATCCAGGAAATTCTGGATCAGTTCGAAGCGGATTTTGAATCTATCCGTATGAAAACATTGTTGTCTGGTGAGTACGATGGAAAAGATGCCATTATCAAATTAAATGCCGGTGCAGGCGGAACAGAAGCCTGTGACTGGTCCAGTATGTTGTATCGTATGTATTGCCGATGGGCAGAAAAGAAAGGATTTACACTGGAAGTTCTGGACTATCTGGATGGCGATGAAGCAGGAATCAAATCCGTAACATTTGAAGTTCACGGAGAAAATGCTTACGGCTATCTGAAATCCGAAAAAGGAGTACATCGTCTGGTGCGTATTTCCCCGTTCAATGCGGCAGGAAAACGTCAGACATCCTTTGTTTCCTGTGATGTTATGCCGGATATTGACGAAGACATTGATGTAGAAATCAAGGACGATGATCTGCGTATTGATACCTACCGTTCCAGCGGTGCTGGTGGACAGCATATCAACAAAACGTCTTCTGCTATCCGTATTACTCATCTTCCAACAGGAATCGTGGTACAGTGTCAGAATGAACGTTCTCAGTTCCAGAACAAAGACAAAGCGATGCAGATGCTGAAAGCAAAATTATATCTGTTGGAACAGCAGAAAAATATGGAAAAATTATCTGGTATCCGTGGCGATGTAACCGATATTGCCTGGGGTAATCAGATTCGTTCCTACGTCATGCAGCCATACACCATGGTAAAAGACCACAGAACCGGTACAGAAAGCGGTAATGTAGACAGCGTTATGGATGGAAATATCGATCCATTTATCAATGGATATCTGAAATGGATTGCATTGGGCGGCAAAAAAGTGGACGATGCAGAGATGGAATAAATAAGGAAATGGAAAGTCATATGCTTGCAGGAGTGTGGGCATATGACTTTGCTTATTTGTGGTTCGGTAAGGAGGGGCGCAGATAATTGCTGCTGCTTTTCAGAAACAGACCGCTCCTTCTCAAATATTTTCTAAGATTGACTAAATTGACGCTCAGAAAAGT
>JAXJUX010000056.1:0-5838 GCA_036308845.1 Ruminococcus sp. | reverse complement strand
CCTTTTCTTAGATTGACTTTGGCGCGAAGACTTTTCTGAGCGTCAATTTAGTCAATCTTAGAAAAGATTTGAGAAGGAGCGGCCTGTTATTGAAAAGCAATAGCAATTATCTGCGTCCGTCCCCAACGAATTACAAATAAGCATATATTCTAAAAATACATGCCAACAGTATACCATATTTTTCCTTTTTGAAAAGAGAATACTTTAGCAATTTAAACCAAAAAAATGGTCAACAACACTGTCGACCATCTTTTCATTCTATTAATTTGTAAAGTTATCAAAATAACCCTGAACCAGAATAACTGGTGTTCCTTTATCTCCGGAACCGCTTGTCAGGTCACACAAAGATCCAATCAAATCTGTCAGACGTCTTGGTGTGGTTCCCTGAGAAGCCATGTCACCAACCAGATTGTCTTTCTTTTCCTGAATCTTTTTGGAAATCGCTTCTTTTAATGCTTCTCCGCTCAAATCTTTGAAATCGTTATCTGCAAGATATTTTAATTTCAGTTCGTTTGGTGTTCCTTCCAGTCCTGGTGTGTAGGCTGGGGATACGCATGGGTCAGCAAGTTCCCAAATCTTTCCTACTGGGTCTTTGAATGCGCCATCGCCGTAGACCATAACTTCTACGTGTTTTCCAGTCTGTTCTAATACACGTTTCTGGATTTCAGTTACCAGATCTGTACATTCTCTTGGGAACAGTTTTACGGATTCGTCTGTAGATTTGTTAGATCCAAGCAGACCATATTTTTCGTTGCATCCGCTTCCGTTTACTGGCTGGGATAAAATATCTTCCATGCCATATACTTTTTCAGCGCCTGCAGCTTTCAGGATACGTTTTGTTCTTGCTCTTGTATGAATATCACAGTTTAAAACGCTCTTTGTATAATCCAGGATCACTCTCGCATCATTTGCAAAAATGATTTCTACTTCTGCACCGGCTTCTTTGATTACTTCCTGATAATATGCAACATAGTCAATGCCAGTGAATGGATGACGATTTTCCCCAAAAAGTTCTCTGTATTTTTCCAATGTGAGAACATCTGTGTATGGGTTTACACCAGCTTCATCCAACTGGTCCAATGATACCAGTTCATTTCCCACTTCGTCAGAAGGATAGTTCATCATAAGGACGATTTTTTTAGCGCCTTTTGCCATTCCTTTCAGACACATGGAAAAACGGTTTCTGGACAAAATTGGGAAAATGATACCGATGGTGTCCTCTCCGAATTTTGCTTTTACATCGGCTGCAATGTCGTCTACACTTGCATAATTTCCCTGTGCTCTTGCCACGATAGATTCTGTCATAGCAATGACGTCTCTGTCTCTCAGTTCAAAATTTTCACACGCTGCTGCTTCCAGCACGCTTTCCGTCACGATTTTCGCAAGGTCATCTCCCTCTCTGATAATCGGGCAACGGATTCCCCTTGAAATAGTTCCTGTTCTTCTTTCCATAATTTTCTCTCGTTTCAGATTATTTTGCGTATTGCTTTCCTATTATATCATTATTTCTTCTATTTTCAATAGATTTTGGCTTTCCTTCTATGCCAGCATTCTCAGGATTTCCGGATCTTTGATTTTCTTATCTTCCGCCAAAAGCAAGATCTTGGACATGATTTCCTGTGTCTTCGGATCCTCATCAGCAAATGGAAGGAAGATACGGCCTCGCGCCTGTGAATGTACCGGTATGATCGGAATCATTCCTTTTGCCTGTGCATGTACGACACCAGATCCCATATGAACAGAATATTCGCCAAGAGAACCTTTGATTTTTGCATGAGAGCCGACAAATTCCACATTGGTAATACGCAATAATTTGAGGAGTTCTTCTGCAATCGCCAGACGCATTTCGATGGTAGAGTGGCTTACCTCTGGATCTACGCCGCCCACATGAGCAACACTGACCACCAAATCCATATCTCGCATCGCCTCTGAAAACAGAATCGGCGGGATTGTCTCCATCTCCACGGCTTTTCCAGTCTTTCGGTCGTAAAACTGAATCGTTTCCAACGTCGGAGCTTCTATATCTGCCGGTGAGAACCAGTCTGCCAATGCATACATGCGCACGATCAGATTTTCCTTATAATATACTTTCTGCAAACCTTCTTCATAATCTACGGTCCAGCCACGTCCTTTCAAAAGTGCTACCGTTTTCTTTGGCTGCACCTGATTGCCCGCATATCGTCTGGAAATGGTCTTTTCCTGGCGTTCATCTTCTGTAATCGGATAATATTCTCTGAACACCTGCTTAAACGGTTGTACCTGTCTGCGTTCATAAAGTACTTTCATATAAGAAGCCCATTCTCCAGCCTGCATCAAATCATATGGATGTGCCACACGTACCTCCTGTGTCAGAGGATGGTCAACGCCCTGCAGATCACAAAGAACTGCCTGCGCATGCTCCTTTTTCAAAAATCCATTGACTGAATCACAGGTCCACACCAGTGACGTGATCATTGGAGAAAGCACCGGATTATCCAAAAGTTTTGTAAGTTCCTCTGCCCCAAATCCGGTAGATTCCATCATTGCTTTTTCCAGACTTTCTTTCGCACGGCGCTTTTGCTCTTTCAAATCTTTGATCACAGTTTTCAGTTCCAGAACTGTTTCATTTTTATTCAGGGTCTTCGGCAATGATTTCTGACGTTTTCCGTTTTTGGCAATCGCCAGTTCTGCGGTGCCATCAGCTCCGATTTCCAACCACAACTGCACACCTTCTATTTCCTGCGGTTCCATCAACGGGCGAATTTCCTCCATTTTTTCACTTTCCAGGTACCATGTCATACGGTTGACATCCATAAATCCGGTGGTGATTGCCAGATTTTCCATGGCCGTATGGACCGCTTTTTTCTCACTTTCCTTTCGCTGTGAGCCGAATTGTTTGCTTTCTTTTAAGAATTTCTGCAAAAATTCATAACGGCGCAATGCTTCATCCGGTTGATTTTCACCGATCGGAATCAATGGATAACAGCGCAGTTTTTCCTGATTTCGCTTGTCGATAATTTCCTGTTTCAGACTTGCCGCATCCAGTTTCCCCAAAACCGCATCACTGTATAGCTGGGAACGGCGGTGCTGGTTGCTTCCGGAAGTAATGTATTTTGCGGATTTATACAGAATCTGGAACCGTTTTTCCCCCAGTTCCGCATATGCCTGCATGAACCACTCTTTGTCAAATGCCCCATCATTAAATTGCTGCGGCGTAATTGGCGAGTACATAGCGACCTCGGTCTCTTTTTCAGCAGAAAATGTTTCATTGATATGGGCATGGAAGAACCAGACCGCACATTTCAGCCCCGTCCATTTCATAATTTCTTCTGCAAATCCAGCCCATTGCGGTGCATACATCACCGCTTCTGCCAGACGTTTTTCTTTGATGTCCGTCTGTTTCAGGGCTTTTTCCAGAGACTGCGGTGTATCTTCTTTCGCCGGATAGCATCGTTTCAGCAAACGACTGAGGATAGCTTTTTTCGTATGATCGTGGGAATATTCGTATCCTCGGAAAAACGTTTCTTTTCCAAGTGCTGCCAACAGATTACAAAAATGCTCCGCGCCTTCAAATCGTTCAATCGCCCTTGCATCTTTTGTCAATGGAGTCGGCAATTCCCCACGTTTTTCTTCCACCTGCACAATGCGCAGGATCAGTTCGTCCACAAATGCTTTCACCCACGGATAGGTGTCATACAATTTCTTCCCACGAAGATTGAATTTGTTTGGTGCCGTCAGCGCACGAATATCGCTTTCCGAGCTTCCACTAAAGAGAATTTTTTCTGCCAATGCATCTTTCGGTAAAATATGTGCATCCACTGCCCGGAAATAATCTTCCATCGGCATGGCATTTGTCACGCCCTTTTCCAACAATTGATGTTCCTGTCTAAATTCTTCCAGCACCCATTCTCTGAAATCTGTTTCATTTTTTGTACAGGATTGCATAATCTTACGCCAATATGCAACGGCTTTGTGATTGGTCACATAACGTTCCACCTTTCCGGATGCATACAGAATACGGCTGTCTTTTTTCTCCTGCACATAATTTTTATCCAGATTTTCCCGACCGATCAGCTGAATGATGCTGCGTTGGAATTTGGATGCCATGACAAAACATTCATGTTCATCGACCACCTGTGGAAGCAGACGGATAATATCCATCATCTGCCAGTAACGCTGCTTATAGGTCTGATAGCCCCAATTGTGATACGTCATGGAAATTCCCTGATCCAATATACTCTGAAACCATGGCAGATTTTCCTGATTGCTCAGCATTTGATCGTTCCATCGTGCCGCGCAGTAACACAATCCCAACATTTTTGGTATATTTGTTGTATACTCGTACATCGCTTCCAAAAATTCCTCATGAAACGGAATCATTTCTATACGAAGGGTATTGGACCCCGTCACATAATAGCTGTGTTTTCCAAATTCAGCGGGAATCCGGATATTGCCATAAGCCGCATCCCCAAAGAGCACTTTTACTCTGGAATCGTCCCAATAAATCACTTCGTATTCATAATCTGCGTGTTTTTCAAAGACAGCATTCAGATTAGCGATCAGGTTTCCATATTCTTCTGCTGTCGGGAAATAGCTTTTTAGTTCTTTCAGATTGAAAATGTCCGGATTTTCCGGCTGTTCTTCCAGTTCTTTTGTCACCGTCGGGTCATACAACCCATAGCCATTTTCCAGTGTATATACTTCTTCCGGCGCAGTTTCCTGTACTTGCAGCTGCTGCAGCAAAATTTCCGTCTGCGTCGTCAATTTTTCTGTTTTCAATTTTTCCAGGGCTTCTTTTTGCTCTTCCAATACTTCCGGATGTTCTTTTTTCAAAAGAAGTATCAGCTCAATCCCCGCCTGTATTTGATTGTTTTCTCCCGATTGCAGCAAATGTTCAAGCACCGGCTGCAGTTTACGCATGGATTGTTTGTCCAAAATCGTCATGACTGCTTTTCTTAGACCGCTGCTTTTAGAACGTAAACTCTGTGCCAATGCATGCAGATCATCTTCCAACAGATTGCAGGCGGAAAGTCTTTGCACCGCCAGTTCTTTCACATGAATACTGCGGTCATCCAACGCTTCCCTCAAATATTCTCTATGTAACAGATTTTTCTCCGGCTCCAGCAGATTCACATAAAATGCCCGCCGTCTGTCCACATCCATCAGCGGCAATAATCCATGCAATTCTTCAATCATCTGCGTATCCATATCGTACCCTGCAAGGCTGATCATACAGCGCATGACAGGGGTATTTTCCAGTGTAACGCTGACAAAGGCCAATGGATTTCCTGTAAATGTTCTGTTTTTATTTCCAATATACTCCACGATTTCCTTTAATTTGGCAAATAATGCTTTTCGTTCTGCCGCTTTTTGTGGAAATGCGCTGTTTGCTGCTGGTTTGCGTGTCCAATCGGTCCGATTGTAGGAATAACAACTCATCAGTGACTGGGTAAATGTCAGGTTATTGATGATCCATGCTAATGTTTCCTCGTCTCTTTCCTCCAGATAGGAAGATGCCAAATGCATCTTATAGTCTGCATTGTCGGTTCTGCTGACAAAAAGCCATCCCAGAATTCTTCTGTATTTTTTCGGATCGTCCAGAAGTTTTCTTGCCATTTCATCGGTATCTTCAATTTCATAGCAGCCCATACTCCACATGGCAAAATATGCTTCCAGATTATTTTCGCTGTCCAGATAGCGCATCCGCACCTCTTTGTCTTCCAGACATTCATACGCAAATGCTGCGCATTTTTTCACAACTGCAGGTTTGGCATCCCCATACCCCAGACCGGTCCAGGTATCAAAAGCTCTCGTGGCACTGCTGTAACGAAACAAATCTTCATCGAGACACACTTTTAT
>JAXJUX010000055.1:0-9014 GCA_036308845.1 Ruminococcus sp. | reverse complement strand
GATCTTTTTCTGTCAGCAACTTCTTCAATGCCATCGATGTCTCATATGCCGGATTGACCAGACGCACTTTGTCCCCCATAATACCGCCGATCAAACTGCGAAGCAGCGGATAATGGGTACATCCCAGACTCAGTGTATCTATTTTCTGATCCTGCAATTCCTTCAGATAACGGCGGGCAACCATTTCTGTAATTGGATCATTTCTCCAGCCTTCTTCTACCAGCGGCACAAATAAAGGACATGGTTTCCCCAGAACAGTAATCTCCGGATCGATCTGCTGAATCAGCTCCGGATACAGACGGCTGTTGATCGTGGCTTCTGTAGCAATAACGCCTACTCTTTTGCCTGTCGTTTCTCTTGCAGCAACCATAGCTCCTGGTCTTACCACACCGATAATAGGAATATCAATCTCTTTTTCCAACACATCCAAAGCAAGTGCGCTGGCTGTGTTACACGCAATTACAATTGCTTTTACATTCTGACTCTGTAAAAACTTTACAATCTGTCTGGAATATCGAATAATGGTCTCTTTTGATTTGCTTCCATAGGGAACTCTTGCCGTATCACCAAAATACACAATTTTTTCCATCGGAAGATTTCTCATAATTTCTCTGGCAACAGTCAGACCGCCGATTCCAGAATCGAACACCCCAATTGGTGCATTAGTATCCATGTTCATTGTATTTCTCCATTTATCAAACTCAATATCATACAGCACTCTGCTATTTTTATTTATTGCCGTGCTGTTATATGTCATAATCTATCACGTTGTACTTCATTCTACCTGTTCCAGCAGAAGAATTCAAGTCAAAACCAACGAAAACGTATTCTGATTTTCTCCGGATGCAGCATCCATTCATATGCTTCTTCTTCCAACACCATATTTAGCTGTTCTTTTCCTTGTTCTGTCACGACAGGGCGACTCACCTCGTCAAAACACAGACCGGGATATAACACACACCACCAATTATGTCCCTTCGCTTCTCCAATTTCTATACGCAAAGCTTCGTATTCCCCTTCTGGAAACGTCATTTCCCCATACGTAATTTCGGGAAAATAACCCGTCATAAGAGATATCTGCACCGGAGCATCCTCCGCCACAGCAGCTGCCGTATTTTCTATCATACCCATATGTTCCAAAATCACACGCCGGCTTTCTTCCTTACTCTCTGCACCCTCCAACACAGGCTCCAAAGCTGCCACGACAGCATCTCTCACTTCCAACTTCTGCTGTTGATCCTCCTGGCTGTCGCTATTTGCAATTACGTGAAACCGAATCACTTTATCTGCAATTTCCTGCTGTATATGCTTTTCTTTTTCCATCATTCCCATTGCCACGCTGCATCCGATCAACCAAATTCCTACACAACAAAAAATTACCAATCTTTCTATATAATTACTCCATTTTTGCACCTTCTGCATACTTGCCTCCCCATAAACACCTGTTACTTCTGAAAACTCCCTTGAAGATTTTCTTCTCAAGGTGCATTACTTTCAATCTTATAATAAAAGGATTTCCACATTGTACCATCTTATTCCGATGTTTTTTCCACATAAAGCTGTTGGTTTACAATCTGTATGGTGGGTAATGGTTCCCATGTATTTTCATTATGCAATTGACGGTATATCTGTCCCAAATTCACTTTTTCCCCTTGCTCTATTCTATTTTCATAGATACCGGATAAATACTGTCCCAATGAATTTGTATCCTGCCCGTTTTTTGCAAATACTTCCTGCATCACACTCGTCTGGAACACATAGGCTCCATTTCCAAGTGTCTGTTCCTGCTCCAACTCCAAAAGAAATTCTCTTGCTTTTTCTTCATTTTGCAACAAGTTTTCTCCAAAAATCACTGCCTGCACATGCCCCACATCCAAATATAACTCCTGTGTGTTATCATAATATTCCATAATTTCCTGTTGGTTCACCCCTTCAAAAAGTAAAAATCCCTGTTCTCCCTGATTACTTTCATCTCCGGATTTCCCCTGCCCCGTACTCTCCGCCAGAGAGACCATTCCCAGATACATCTGATATTGTTCTTCTTGCGTATCATAATCCAAACCGATTGCCAACGGATATGCTCTTTTCTCCGGTTCTACCACCTGGCAACCTGTCAGACAGAAACACAGGAGAAATAAAAACGCCACTCTTTTCCGCAAAATTCCGTGGCAACAGGTAAGTACCAAAAAAACAGGAAGAAAAATGCATAAAATAACAGCAGCATATTCGGTATTTTCCACCTGATGTTTATGAAAATAACAGGCAAGCAGCACACTTCCGACTGCTGCAGGAACTCTTCCCCAGGAAATACCAAATCGTTCCCCCAGATATCCGCTGTAAAAAAAGATGCTCCCCAGCGAAAACACCAAAACAAAGAACAAAAAGGTCAGAAAAATCAAATCCAGACGTCTCAAAAAGCCTCCCGGCAGATGAATGCCTGCCATCAGATCCAACAGCGGATATGCCACATATGTCGAGCCATTTTCTCCAAAACTTACGGTAAGCAAAACGGTAATTCCCACAATCCATAAAGTTATTTTCCCGATCATACCAAAAGACACTTTGGTACTTTCTCCCTGCCCATCGGTTTTCACATGCAAAAATGGCAGTAACACGATTCCCAGCATGTTACTGACAAAAAGAACAGCACTATTTATGATTTCTTCCATATCCTGCATCGTCCACCCATTAGAACTATCCGATATATAAGAAAAATCTTTTTCCTGAAATGCCGCCAGCAAAAGCAAAATAGCGAACACACTGCTAATCAGGGGCCAGCTGACCTGCGCCAATCGTCCTCTCGCCTGTATGGTCTGACATCCCCCCAACGCAGCCGCTGCAAGCAAGATAAATATCCATTCATTGGGAATTCCTGTCAGAAAATACACACTGGCCGCTTCCCCCATTTGATAAAGCAGCCAGCCACCAATCAAAAGCAGATAACATTCATAAAAAATCCAGAGGAGTTTTCCCATAAATTTCCCCCAATATTTATCCGGATTTCTATAAAATCCGGTATGCCGATGCAGAAAAAAATTCCAGACACACAATAAAAATGCACCTGCCAAAATACCCAAGATTCCATTTCTTCCTTGAAAGAATCCGCTTCCCATCAGCAAAATCGGACCCAAATACGTCAACAAAAACTGGCGTTCCATTTGCAAACTGGAAATTCGGCGATTATCAGCAAACATTACACATTTTCCTCCTTCTTTTTCGCCAGGCGAATTCTTTGATTTCTTCTTGCTGTCAGGGGACGATATTTCATTTTTCGAAGCGGGCCTCTCAAAATGCTGTCGTATTCTTTCTGATATTCCTCCACATCTCTCCCCGTAAAAGGAACAAGGTACGGCATCTCAAAACTAGTCAATCTGCTCAAATGCCCCAAAAGCAAATAACAGCCGATGACAATTCCAACCAACCCCAGGGTACCCCCCAGAAAGATGAATCCGTATTTGACCAAACGAAAGGCAGATGCAAATTCATCATTCGGTATGGCAAAGGAGCTGAGCGCACTTAATGCAACCACTACCACCGCCATCGGACTAACCAGATTGGCACTGACAGCCGCATCACCAATAATCAGACCACCTACAATCCCAATAGTTCCGCTTAATGGTCCCGGCATTCGCACACCTGCCTCACGAATCATTTCAAATGCCAGTTCCATCAGCAAAATCTCTATAATCCCCGGAAATGGAACCCCTTTTCTGGCCTCAGCGAAAGACAACAATAGATTTGTCGGCAAAATACTGGTATGAAATCCGATAACCGCCAGATATGTACCGGAAATCAAAGTTGCCAAAACAACAGCACCATAACGTATGATACGCTGAAAAGCCGCAAGCTCAAAACGGTGATAGCGATCTTCGCTCACACTCATAAAATCATGAAAAGAAGCCGGCAAGATCAGCGCGGTAGGTGAATTATCAGACAGTACCACCACACGCCCCTCCAGAAGTTCCAACGCCGCCAAATCTGGTCTTTCTGTTGTCTGAAACTGCGGGAACGGCGAAGCCCAATGTTCTTCCGACAATTGTTCCAAAATCCCGCTGTCCAGGACACCGTCTATTGCATACGTGTTTAATCTGTCTTCCAGTTCTTCCAGCATCCGGGGATAAGCCAGTTCTTCCATATATAAAATAGAAACCACGGTATCTGACCGTTCTCCTAAAAAGATTTCTTTGACTTTTAAATCTGTACTGCGGATTCTTTTTCGAACCAGTGCGGTATTTATTTTTACAGACTCACAAAATCCTTCGTTAGAGCCTCGCAGAACCTTTTCCGACTCAGCGGAAGAAATCGATTTGGCCGGATACCCTTTACTTCCTATTTTCAGGATTTTTTCCAATCCATCGATGAGCAAAATCATATTACCAGCGAGAAGGGCACGCATCCCATCTTCCTTTGTATCCAGAGGAAATACATCAGAAATTCCCAATTCATTTTTCTCTATGCACTGTAAAACGGCCTCCTCATCCATTTCCTGCAGCTGCATAATCATTCTTCCCAACATGGATTCACCCAGCATCAGATTTTCTGCTGTCACTTCCAAATAGATTGCCAGACTTTTAATCTCACCGTATTTTCCCAGATTAATGGGACGGAATTTGATATCTGCACATTCCCGGCATTTTTCCCGAAACCAGTTTTCAGTTTCCAGTAATTGTTTTCCCATACACATACCCTCTTTGCATATATATTAAAGAATCTTAAAATAATTTTTCGAAATATAAAAGAGCGACGCCTACGAAGCGTCGCTCTTATTATTTCCACTATTTATTTTGAATATGCATCCAATTCTCTGCGGATTGCATCCTGCTGATTCTGAATATGTGCTCTGATGGAATCTTCGGCACTTTCCTGGCAATGTTCTTCCAATGCCTGCAAAAGCTGTCTGTGTTCTTTTACCAGAGTTTCTCTTACCTTCACATCTTTCAGATATTCCATACGGTAACGGTACATTTGTTCTTTGATATTATTGATCATCTGCACCAGTCTCTGGTTATGGGTTGCCTGATAAATCACTTCATGGAATTTTACATCTGCTGTTGCCAGAGCAACCAGATCATTTCTCTGCATACTCTGTTCAAATTCTTCTTCTGCTGCCTTTAAATTCTGCAATTCTTCCTCTGTAATTCTCTCACTGGCAAACTGAACAACTAATTCTTCCAGACCCAACCGAACTTCCAAAACATCATTCAGATCTTTTTCTGTAATCTGCGCTACATGGGCACCTTTTCTCGGTTCCATCACAACCAGCCCTTCTAATTCCAGCATACGGATAGCTTCTCTGACCGGTGTTCTGCTTACTCCCAAACGATTGGCAAGTGCAATTTCCATCAAACGTTCTCCCGGTTTTAATTCTCCATAAAGAATCGCTTGGCGTAAAGTCTGAAATACTACATCTCTAAGAGGCAGATATTCATTGATATCCACATGAAAATTACTTGTCATCTGAGGTTCCTCCATTGTTAAATACGGTAGTCAAAAAGATCTGTTTGGTTAATCCACTTTCTTTCAGCGCCTGATATGCTGCTTCTCCCTTTTCTTTAGAATCGAAAATACCAAATACAGTCGGGCCGCTTCCGCTCATCATCGCATTTACCGCACCATGTTCTTTCATATGATCTTTGATGGCTTCAATCTCAGGAAACGCAGCAATCGTCACACTTTCCAGCACGTTGCCCATACGATCTGTGATTCCGTACAAATCCCCATCCTTCAATGCCTGAATCATACCATCAATATCCGGATGTACTGTCTCTTCATTTAATTTTAAATTCTTATATACAAATGGAGTAGAAACGCTGATTCCAGGTTTTCCGATCAAGACATAACAATTTGGTGCCGGAGCCAATGGTGTCAGCTTTTCACCAATTCCTTCCGCCAAAGCAGTTCCTCGCATCACACAGTAAGGAACATCCGCTCCGATCTTTACCCCCAGCTCCATCAACTGCTTTTTGGTCAAGCCAAGCTGAAATAATTTATTAACACCGACTAAAGTTGCAGCTGCATCAGAACTTCCGCCAGCCATACCCGCAGCTACCGGAATGACTTTGTTCAGATGAATCTTCACACCTTCTTTTACCTGGAACTGATCCATCAATAATTTTGCTGCTTTATATACCAGATTACTCTCATCTGTAGGAATGAAACTTAAATTGGTAGTCAAATGAATGCCCGGCTCTTCTGTCTTTTCCATCTCCAACTGATCATACATCTGAATGGTCTGCATGATCATCCGAACTTCATGATATCCGTCTTCTCTTCTTCGAAGAACATCTAATCCCAAATTTATCTTTGCATATGCACGCAACTTCATGTCTTTTTCTCCTTTTTGTACTTTGTATACAATGTACTCTGAAAGTATCTTACTATGATTCCTCCCAAAAATCAACCCAAATCCATAATCTTACATTTCATCCGCTTTCTTCACAACCAACAAAGATTGCTGCGGTCTCACCTCATCTTCTCCCAAGTCATTCATTTCCCGAATGGATTCCACCGTGGTATAAAATTTCTTGGCAATATCCCACAAAGAATCCTGTGGCTGCACGATATAGCATACGATTCCCGGCATTTTTTCTATTTTTTCCCAATCCAGTTCTCTTGCCTGGATAGATGTAATAATCTGTTCCTTCCATTGACGGACTACCAGCGCATTTAATCCAACGATTGCTTTTACTTCAATTTCATTGCTGTCCAGCATCATCGTCGATAGTTGTTCCAACGCCGCCTGCAAATGATACGCACAATTTTTTCCAATATCTTCTGATTCGATCACGTGAGAAAATGGAACCGTCGTATCTACAGAATAAAATGGCATTTCATCATCAATCACGCTGTACAGGATACGAATATGAATTACACCATCCGCCTGCAATCCATTTTTGACAATTTTCACATCTTCCAACGTCACTTTTCCTTCGCTGTGACAAATTTGCAAAACCTTCCCCTGCGCTTCCTGCACCGATACTTTATCCTGTACCCTGCATTTGGCATCATTTTTCACCAGCAACTGTTCCATGGTTTCCTCTTTCCGTTCCAGAACACATTCTTTTTGCGGCGTATACACATCCTGTAGAAGCATTTCTGTTCCTTCTTTGTACAGTTTCATATCAACTTCCAGCAGCACGTCTACCTGAATCATACGCTGCTCACCGTCCGTATCCGGTTTTATTTCCAGATTCGCCTGCAAAATAGAAGCGTCCATATAAGGAATCATATCCGATTCACTTCCCATACAGGAAATTTCTTCTGAAAATGGAAGAATCTGCTCCATCCATTGAGGAGAATTTTTGTCATCCTCACCGCTGTATAATACAAAAATGAATACTTCACCTTTGACATGAATTTTTCCATCATCCGCCCTATATTCCATACTTCTCAATTCTACATCGTCCCATAACAATTCATGAATATTTGGCTTGTTGGATGGAATCTGCAATTCTTCTTTTTTTCTCAATGTATCCTTTTTATGTACTCCTAAGGTCAATACACGTATTTTCTTTCGCTTCTCAGAAAGCTCCTCCATTCCTTTCCACGAAACTGGAATTTGCAGAGTTGCAGCTTCATCTACATTTGCCCGGAATCCTACAATAGCCTTTACATTTAGTTTTCGGGAATTGATCGCATACAATGTCAAATCCTCAATTTCCCAATGCAGGCATATTTTATCTCCACTTTCTACCCCTTGCAAAAAAATGGTTTCCTCGATTGGAATTTTTCCTTCCAGACTGCTGATTTGTCTTTGCGGAGTGTCTGCCACGTACAATAAATGAAATTGAAGTGTACCACGCACCTTCGCTTTTCCTTCATTTACCTGTACTTCTTCAATTTTCACTTCACCTTTTTTCTGAATCATGCGGCTGATATCCGGCTTGATATCCGGCACATTAAAATCTTCATCAAATGTAATCTGATTAACAGCTCTGCTTTTCCCGCGCAAAACCTGTAAATTCTTTTTTACTAATTCCATTCTGTTTCCTCCCCATCAATCAAAAATTATCATCTTATCCCTATACTCCACTTTCACTACAATCATCGGACACGATACCGCTTCCTGTTTTTGTTCTTTCGCAGACGGTCCAATCAATTGGGTCTTAAAATGCAGCGAATCACTGGTCTCTTTTACATACTGCACCTGAATGCTATATCCACCACTGGTCTGAATCCCATATCCTTTCATCAGATACAATTCCCCGTCACACCGATAAGTCATTTGGAATTGTTCCTGTTTTTTTTCTTCTATTACTTTTTGTATTTCCTCTGGCCATTCACTGCTTCTTAATACTGTATAATCAACATCGGTTCCCTCCTCCTTCTGTTTCTGCATCATACTGCAGCCCACAATACTAAATGCCAGAAATGCAATCAAACCCACAAAAGAAAGGCGTTTCCACATCCCCAAAGCCATCTCTTTCTTCGTTCATCACTGCTATTTTATGTGGATTTTTCCAGAACATTCCTGTATAATAAAAGAAGCTTTTTTAGATTTACAGGAGGCATATTATGATTCGATTTATATGTATCTGCATCGTTGTCGGCGGATTTTTGATTCTTGCCATTCCGCTCTTAGGTATTGAATGGCTGATTGGAAAGTTTAATCCACGCGCAAAAGATATCAGTTCTCTGCGTATTGTACAAGCAGTATTCCGTTTGTGCATCAAGATTGCAGGTGTAGAACTTACCCTTATTGGAGAGGAAAATATCCCACAGGATCAGCCAGTTTTATACATTGGTAACCACCGCAGCCAGTTTGATATTCTGTTAACTTATACCCATTGCAAAGGACTGACAGGCTTTGTTGCAAAATCAGAACTGGAAAAAATTCCTTTGCTTCGCAACTGGATGCGTTACCTGCATTGTCTGTTTTTAGACAGAACAGATATTAAAAAAGGCTTGAAAACAATTTTGACCGGTATCGAAAAAATCAAATCCGGAATTTCCATCTGTATTTTCCCGGAAGGAACCAGAAGCCGTGCAGAAAGTGATCTGGAGATGTTGGATTT
>JAXJUX010000054.1:0-9757 GCA_036308845.1 Ruminococcus sp. | reverse complement strand
GATATAAACGGATTGCTTCTGCCTCTTTATTTAATTTCATCCACAAATCTGCCGTTTGTTCCATGCATCTTAATGAATCCCTATAGGCTTCTCCACGATACAAGAGTGCCAGGTTCATATTTTCTAAAGCGTACGTTTCTGCCAATTGATAATTCTTTTTTTGAATCAAAATTTTTATGTACAGTTCCTGGAATTCGTTTTTTCGAAATTCATCCCCGGAAACCTCTAAAAATTTTCCAATTGCCTGATCACATAATTTTTCTGACTCATCATACGACTGCATTTCAAAGAGGATTTGGGCTTTTAAAAGAATGCTGTACGGATATTCCAGCTGATACCTTCTATTCAGCATGTCATCTCTTTCAGCCACCGTTTTAAGAATATGTTTATAACATTTGAGTGCCTCATCAATGTATGAAATTGCAAGATCATATTTCTTTTCATCCCGGTATACTCTTGATATCTTAGAAAATACCTGAATAAGTGAAAGAAAATACTCCCGATTCAACGGTTTACATTTTTTCAGGGAATCCAGACCTTTTAAGTACCAGAAACCAGCCTTCTCCTGCTCCATTCGATTGTAATAAACTGCTGCGACCCTGATCGCCATCTGCCCGGTTATCTGATGGTTCTCTCCATAATATTTTTTAACTGCATCATATATTTTCAGTTCATATTGTTCTGCCTGTTCATAGTCCCCCTGAATCCATAAAAAAGTTGCCAGACGATCAAATGCAGTTGCCATCCAGGGTGCAGGTTCCGGAAATGCCTTTATCATAGCAAATACATATGATTCTAATTTTCTGTTATCTTCATAAGTACACTCCCACATATCTTTTTTATGTGGATTGTCTCCATTTAAATAACTCTCCATACCCTTTAATAAATTTCGTCCATTTACAACAGTAATTGGATATTCCTTTTTTACCGCTTCGGCAACCAGCGGATGCAGTGACAGCCATTCTTCTTCTGCCTTTTTATCTCTTTGAATGAAAAGAAACTTTTCTAATCGATGCAGTTCTTTCTCTTTCAATTGCGCAATTTTTTCAAATAAAGAAAAGGAAATCCCTTGTGATGTCATGATTGAAAGATACATAAGAAGTTCTTTCTCCCTTTTCTTTAATGATAATCCCTGAAGAATGCCTCTTCCCTTTTCCCAATTATGATAAAATTCCTTTTCGTGACATATCCACAGCTTTACAGATAACAAATGTCCCTGTGTCAGTTCTATATAATCCCACAGTTCTCTTTTTTCATCCTTAGATAAATTTCCGTTTTTATATAACTTACAAAACGCCTCCCACACTTCCTTTTCCTGAAAGGAAACGATTTCGATACCGTCATATCCCCAGCTTTCAGGGGATATTCTTGTTGTAATGATTTTGTGGCATGGTAAACCAAATAGCATATCCAGATCATCTTCCTGCTCTGCATTACAGTCATCAATCACCATGAGACAGGAATCCTTTTTAAGAATCTCCCGCAATACATTTATTTTTTCTTTAAAATAACCAGAAATATTTCGATATCTTTCCGGATGATATTTTAGATTGGAAATATTCAGCATCACATCATTACAGATTGTTTTTTTTACAGAACCGTCAAAGGTCAGGTAAATAATTCCCTGATACTCATTTCTGTGCCTGTATACATACTCTCTGGCAAGTGCCGTTTTTCCAATTCCGCCGATTCCGTATAAAATGGCTGTACCGTTCTCTTTAATCATACGTTCCATCCTGGACAACTCTGTATTTCTTCCGACAAACGGTTGGGGTTCTGCCTGATAACAAGAGCAGATTTTTCGAATCTGTTTCTGACGAAAACATTTTACATTCTCCATCCATTGTTCCCGCATCATCTGTTCTTCCTGCTTACTTTGAAATCCCGCAGGTGTATTTCTGTATTTTCTTCTCAGTTGATATTGATGGAACTGCCACACCAAAATCTGTTTTTCATAATCATTTTCCCGCATTCCATCCTCCAATCTGCCTCAAAAAGACAAAATAAGCAATCATTCCAGGAACTCCCCATTTTAAAATGTAAGCTCCGGCGATTGACAAGATTCCATATCTGGGCACAAACATGGCGCAAAAAATATTACAAAGCAATCCAACCCCTCCAAGAATCGGCATCATTTGCCATTTTCCCATCGAATGTAAAGCATTTCTTCCAACAAGCAAAAAGGTAAGTCCAATAAATCCTATACTTGCAATTCGAAACCATAGAATTGCCGATGCACAAATTGCAGAATCCACACTTGTGCCTGCAATCAGTTGTAACACATATGGCATTCCAAAATACCCAAATAAAATTCCAAGTACACTCATACTCATAGAATTCAAAATCAATATTTTCATCATCTTTTTATAATGCCCGGCTTTTACATTCCGGCTGTTTTGTGCAGTCATGATCATTGCGGTCGTACCAAAGCCTGCTAACAGTTCCACCCAAACATTCAATATATTTTCAGCGTACGTATCTGCCGCTATCAATTCCAACGATAAGGTATTTACGGAACGCTGCATAATAACCGTTCCCAGACTGATAAATGCCATCATACTTGCCTTGCCAAAACCGTTTTTTAAAAGATCATTTCCGACCTGTTTTTCTATTTCACACGGAAATTTTATTCCTATAAAATCTTTATATTTCTTGTATAAATACAAACTCATCCATAAACACAAAAAAATGTTGTTAAGCATCAAGGAAAGAGACGATGCATAAACATCCAACTGTAATCCTTTCACTAAGAAAATCATAAGAATCGTGTTTGTCACAGTTCCTGTCATAGATACCACTGCCGGAAATCTTACGTCTCCCAGATTTTGAATGGTGCAGAAAAGAATATTTTTTAATCCACTCCACATACCACCCCAAAATATCATACTGCTGTACAGGGCTGCTCTGCTTCGAATCTCTTTTGGTACTCTGGCAAAATCCAGTATGGGATTTATAAAAATGCTTATCAATATTCCAACCAGTCCAATGACACAGGCAAAATAAACTGCACCCCAGAATCCCTTTTGAAACCGATTTTTCTCTTTCGAACCGATGCAGTTGCCAATATAAAATACAAACCCCGAGGTCAGTCCTGATATTGTGAAATCATAAAGTGATGTAAAAGCAGTACAGGCTCCCATCACAGCCACAGCTTCGTAAGTCTGATAGCGACTGACGATAAATGTGTTAATCATCGTGTATACCTGGCTAAACATCGAAGAAACTAATAATGGTGCAATGAACCTTAGAAACTCTCTCTGTTTTATTTCTTTTGTAAAATC
The DNA here is from genome assembly GCA_036308845.1 of Ruminococcus sp. Lineage (GTDB taxonomy): Bacteria > Bacillota > Clostridia > Lachnospirales > Lachnospiraceae > Oliverpabstia. Next base: position 6,476 of record JAXJUX010000054.1, on the reverse strand, counting down.
CATAATCTAATCCTTTAACGATTTAAAATACATAAAACGAAATGCTTCTCTTTTTTCCATATAAAAATATTCATCTAATATTCTAGATGCTTTCTGAAACCAGATTGCACATTCCAGAGGGTCTTTTCCTCTGCATTTACTTTCATATAGCTCAAGAAAGCGAATCAGCAACCAATCCAATCTCTCGCCTCCGGTCAGGGAATGTTCTTCGGTAAGAGGCAAAAATCCAAACTGAAGCAAACGTTGATTTACAATATCTTTAGAAATAAATGGTATTCCCAAAATGATCACATGCCTTATCATCGTTGTTCTTGAGATTTCACCAATCAGTTTTATATTTCTGCTTAATTCCGTTCCGTAATTCACACTTGCCATGTGAGATTTTGCAGGCTTGTGCTCAGGAGAATTAATGTATCTTCGAGCATCAGTATAATAAAGATGGCGCAAATTTTTCTCTATCTGATCAGGAGAAACATTTACATGATATAATCTTTCCGGATGTGCTTTAAAAAAATATTCCTGTACCATTTTTTCCATCAACAGTTTTCTTTCATGATAGACCGGAGAAATATCTTCATTTGAAAAAATTAAATCCGCTTTATCATAATAAGCTCGGATTAAATATCGTTTTTCCTCTTTTGTCAGATTCAGTGCCTGTGCAAATGATATAAGAATTTCTCTGTTATTTGGCACATGATGTCCAGTTCTCCAATATCGAATTTTCAGAGTATCTGACAATTTTTCAGGAGATATGCCATACATTTTCTCGTAGATGAAATTGTCAGTCTCCTGTTTACTCATAGAGCCCATTTCTTTTCGGAAGCATTCATATCTTTCTTTCAGCCATTTAACCTCTTCACGCTCCTTGGCACTTAGCTGAATCGCCTCCTGTGCATACCTGATTAAAACAGTTTTCTCATCCATAAATCCCCCTCATTTCAGATTAACAAAATATAAAATGTATCATTGCTTTATTTATATACAACATAACAATTTTATTCTTCATAAGCAATGAAGTTAATTTTAACAAATTGAAAAAACCTTACCGACTCTCAGTTCTAACTGAAAATCAGTAAGGTTTTTCTATGTCTTTTTATAAAGTATTTTATTCTTTGAATAATAGCCGAATGTTGCCAAATCGTTGCCAATACTTAAACAAATTTGTTTGCAATCCTTGATTTTACTGGCTTTTTTGAGCCTTCTGATTTATTCTAATTCAATCATCCCAACCGGCTACCCCTTACACCTACACTCTCACCTTAACTCCCTTCGTATCCCTCTTCGCCAATTTCAACTTATTCAAACTCAACTGTTTCTCTTTATACTCAATACTATATTCAATCCGACTCTCAATCAAATACGCGTGTTCCAGCCAGTCGTTTTCGCCCAGTTTCATTCCGCGCACACCAATAGCGGTCTTTTTCTTATCCGGGATTTCATTTTTCAGGAAGCGTAGGAAATATCCGTCTTTGCTTTGCAATACTACATAGTCCATGGTGTTGCAAAGTCCTACAAGAATCAGGCAGTCATCTTCTGCCAGTTTGGTAGCTGCAATGGTTCGTTTTGCCACATCGAATTCCTGACCTTCAACCTGTTTGAGCATTCCGCCTTTTGTGATGAACATCAGGGTTTCATTTTTAACCATTTCCATGCTTGCAACGAAAAGTATCTGTTCCTGGGCGCTGGTGTAGTTGCTGACGTTGTCGATTGGCGTTCCCTTGTCTCGCAGGCGTGCCAGCGGCAGGTCCATAGCTTTTACTGTATGCATCTGACCTTTGTCTGTAAACAGGCAGATTTTATCTGTGTTCATACAGGTAAATACATATTTGTATTCGTTGTGGATGGTTTCTTTGTTTCTTTCATAGATGGATTTGTCCATGGTTTTGGCGTAGCCAAAGCGGTCCATCACGAAGCATACTTCGGTTTCTTCCACTTTCTTTTCTTCAAATACGGCTTCCTGGGCGTTTTCGATGACTGTGCGGCGTTCTTTTCCGTACGCTTTCTTTGTTTTTTCCAGGTCTTTGATGATGACCTGTGCCATGGAGTCGTAGTTATTTAAAATATCTTCGTAAAGGGCAATATTTTTTAATGTTTCTTCATGTTCTGCAAGCAGAGCTTCCATTTCCAGACCAATCAGTTTGTACAGACGCATTTCCAGAATGGCTGTTGCCTGACGCTCTGTAAAGCGCAATTTTTTCGCTGCTCTTTCGCTTGTCTTTGTTTTGAATTTGATTCCTTCTGTGATTCCGGATACGAGGCAGTCTTTTACCTGTTTCTGGTTTTTGCTGCCGCGAAGAATTTCGATGATCAGATCAATAACATCGACAGCCTTAATCAAACCTTCCTGCACTTCTTTTTTATCCAGTTCTTTATTTAAAAGAGTCTGATGCTTTCTGGTACATACTTCAAACTGGAAATCTACGTGATGCTCGATGATCTGTTTAAGACTCAGTGTTTCCGGGCGGCCGTCTGCTACGGCAAGCATATTAACACCGAACGTATCTTCCAGACGAGTCTTCTTATACAGCATGTTTTTCAGATTTTCTACATCTGCGCCTTTTTTCAATTCCAGTACGATGCGGATTCCTTCTTTGGAGGACTGGTTGGAAATATCCACGATTTCCGGCGCTTTCTTGTTTTCCACCAAAGCAGCAACATCGTTTAAGAATTTTCCAATGTTTGCACCGATCATGGTATATGGAATTTCCGTAATAACAAGGTTGCATTTTCCACCTTTTAACTGTTCCACTTCCACTTTTCCACGAAGTTTGATCTTGCCCACACCTGTTTCATAAATCTGCAGTAAATCGTCCTGATTGATCACAATACCACCGGTTGGGAAATCTGGTCCCTTGATGTATTTCATCAATTCTTTTACTGTAATTTCATTATTTTTCATATAAGCTTTGACCGCATCTACGATTTCACAAAGATTGTGCGGCGGGATGCTGGTTGCCATACCTACGGCAATACCTTCTGCTCCATTTAACAGAAGATTCGGCACACGAACCGGAAGAACCACAGGTTCTTTCTCTGTTTCATCAAAGTTTGGCATGAAGTCTACGACTGCCTTATCCATATCACTCAGATATACTTCCTGCGTGATTTTTTCCAGACGGGCTTCTGTATATCGCATCGCCGCAGCTCCATCCCCCTCGATAGAACCAAAGTTTCCATGTCCATCTACCAGAGTCTGTCCTTTTTTGAAATCCTGTGCCAGCACAACCAGCGCATCGTAGATGGAACTGTCACCATGTGGGTGGTATTTACCCATGGTATCTCCTACGATACGGGCACATTTTCTGTATGGGCGGTCGTAACGAATCCCCAATTCATACATATCGTACAGTGTTCTTCGCTGTACCGGTTTTAATCCGTCGCGCACATCCGGGAGCGCTCGGGCAATAATTACACTCATTGCATAGTCAATATATGACTTCTGCATAACTTCCGAATACTCGGTTCTGATAATCTGTCCTTCCATTCACGAACCCTTTCTATATATCTAACTGTGCATCCTTCGCATGCTGGTAAATAAACGCTTTTCTTGGCGGAACATCGGTTCCCATCAAAATTTCCGTCACATCGGACGCCATGCGGGCATCTTCAATCTCGACACGTTTCAAAATTCTTGTTTTCGGGTCTAATGTAGTCTCCCACAACTGCTGCGCGTCCATTTCCCCAAGACCTTTGTAACGCTGCAATGTAAAGGAACCTTTGTGTGTTTTTCTGTATTTTTCCAATGCTTTATCATCATACAGATATTCTTCCGGCCCTCTTGCCGGAATTGCTTTATAGAGCGGCGGCATGGCAATGTAAACATGTCCCTCGTAAATCAGTTCTGGCATAAAACGATAGAACAAGGTCAGCAGCAAAGTGGAAATATGTGCTCCATCTACGTCCGCATCGGCCATAATAATAATTTTGTCGTATCTTAATTTGGTAATATCAAAGTCATTTCCATATCCTTCGGAAAATCCACATCCAAAGGCATTGATCATCGTCTTAATCTCCGCATTTGCAAGCACTTTATCAATCGTTGCTTTCTCTACGTTCAGGATTTTTCCTCGAATCGGCAGGATAGCCTGATAATTTCTGTCGCGTGCAGTCTTAGCGGAACCACCGGCGGAATCTCCTTCCACGATGAAAATCTCACAGAGTTTCGGATCCCTTTTGACGCAGTTTGCCAGTTTTCCATTGGAATCAAACGAATATTTTTGCTTGGTAAGCAGGTTTGTCTTCGCTTTTTCTTCTGATTTACGAATCTTGGCGGAACGTTCTGCGCAGGAAAGCACAGCTTTCAGATTCTCCAGATTACGGTCAAAATACAAAACGATTTCGTCTCCGGTCACTTTGGATGTTGCTTTTGCTGCATCCTGATTGTCCAGTTTCGTCTTAGTCTGTCCTTCAAATCGAGGCGCCGGATGTTTTACGGAGATAACGGCAGTCATACCGTTACGGATGTCCGCGCCTGTAAAATTGGTATCTTTTTCTTTCAAGATTCCTAATTCGCGGGCATAGTTGTTCATTACCTGCGTAAAAATTGTCTTAAATCCGGTCAGGTGTGTACCACCTTCCGCATTGTAAATATTATTACAAAAGCCCAATACATTTTCATGGAATTCATTGACATACTGAAATGCCCCTTCCACTGTAATTCCATCGCTCTCACCGGAAAAATACACCGGTTCATGCAGGGCTTCTTTTTTCTTATTCAAATCTTTTACATATCCCACGATTCCCTCCGGTTCGTGGAATTCCATAATTTCGGTCTCCGCCTGACGTCTGTCTTCAAAATGAATCGTCAGCTTCGGATTCAGATATGCAGTTTCATGCAGACGGCTTTTTACTTCCACTTCTGCAAATCTTGTCTTTTCAAAAATCTCAGAATCCGGCAGGAAATTGATACAGGTTCCTGTGGATTTCGTACGATTTAACTTTGGAAGCAAACCATCCTGCAGTTCAATCGTCGGAATTCCCCGTTCATAACGGTCATGATGCACATATCCTTCACGGCTGATCTTTACATCCAGATATGTAGACAACGCATTTACAACCGAAGAACCTACACCATGAAGCCCCCCACTGGTCTTGTATGCGGAATCATCAAACTTTCCGCCTGCATGAAGGGTGGTAAATACCAGACGTTCCGCAGACATTCCTTTTTCATGCATCCCTACAGGGATTCCTCGTCCATTATCAATGACCGTACAGGACCCATCTTCCTCCAGAAATACCTGAATAAAATCGCAGTATCCCGCCAAATGCTCGTCCACCGCATTATCAACGATTTCATATATCAAATGGTTCAGCCCCTTACGGGACACACTTCCGATGTACATCCCTGGACGCTTACGAACCGCTTCCAGACCTTCCAGCACTGAAATACTGCTGGCATCATACGTATTATTCTTCGCCATTTTTCTATCCTCTCTACACTTTTATATCAATTCAAAATGGGCGAGCGCCTGTGCCACGCCATCTTCTTCATTCGTTCCCGTCACATAATCTGCTGCTTCCAACACTTTTTTTGCTGCATTCCCCACAGCAATTCCAGTGCCTGCCCAACAGATACTTTCGTAATCATTGGCGCTGTCACCAACCATCAACACGTCTTCCTGCGCCATACCAATTCTTTCGCAAAGCCATACAAGAGCATCTTTTTTGCTCCAGTGAGCATCCGCGATTTCGATATTGTTGCTTTCTGTAGAAATCGGAAATACCCCCGGAATCTGCGCCAGTCTTTGCATCAATTCTTCTTTTTCTTCTACCGTAATGCAAACAATATGGAACTTGCTGAGCAAATGTCGCTCTTTCATCACAAAATCATCCAATTGTTTCTGTTCCATATGAATATTGGTCTCCCACAACTGTTTTCTGTAGGCTTCCATCTTCCCGCAAGTTTTCAGATGTTCACATCCTTCATAAGAATCATATGCATCAAGCCCATGATACAATTCTATAAATGTAGGATATTCTCTGGCAAGCTGATAAATCTGACATCCTGTTTCATACGGAATATTATTGGCAAACAGGGATTTTTCCGGCCTTCCCTGCGTAATCGTCGTTCCATTTGCATTGATATAATATGGAAATACAGGAAATTTTTCAAGTACAAAGCGGCTGTTCCGATATCCTCGTCCCGTAGCCAGAACAACCATATGTCCATTTTCCAGAGCTTTTCCTACTGCTATTCTGTTTTTTTCTGAAATCGTACCATCATTTCTCAAAAGGGTACCATCCAAATCGATTGCTATCAGTTTTTTTCTCATATGACTTCCTCTATTCTTCACAAAAACTCGATTATTATAACATAAATTTATATCCAAACGCAAAGTGAACATTTGTTCGTTTATTTTACCATACTTTTCTTTATTCGTAAAGCCTAACTTCATAATAGCAGAAAGAAGCTCCATGATACACAACGATACCATGGAGCTTTTCTTTATTCTTTTATGTTTTTTTATTTATCTTCT
>JAXJUX010000053.1:0-5481 GCA_036308845.1 Ruminococcus sp. | reverse complement strand
TTGAGAAGGAGCGGCCTGTTTTTGCAGAGTAGTAGCAATTATCTGCGTCTGTCCCCTCCGAATTACAAATAAGCATCTTCTCGAAAAAGAAATGATCTGAACGTCTCCGCCCAGATCATTTCTTTTATCACTCTTATTTTGCTGTAATATATCCTTTTGCTTTCAGTGTTTCTGCACAAAGTACAGCTCCACCTGCAGCTCCACGTACTGTATTGTGGGAAAGTCCTACGAATTTGAAATCGTATACGGAGTCTTCACGGATACGTCCGATGTTTACGCCCATACCATTTTCAAAGTTTACATCCAACTGTACCTGTGGACGGTTGTCTTCTTCCATGTAACGGATAAACTGCTTTGGAGCACTTGGAAGTTCTGCTTCCTGTGGGAATCCTTTGAAGTTTACCAATTTTTCGATCAACTGTTCTTTTGTTGGTTTTTTACGGAATTTTACGAATACTGCTGCTGTATGTCCGTTCAGTACTGGAACACGGATACACTGACATGTGATCACTGGTTCCTGTGCTTTTACGATCACACCGTCTTCGATTTTACCCCAAATACGAAGTGGTTCCTGTTCGCTCTTTTCTTCTTCACCACCGATGTATGGAATGATGTTTTCAATCATTTCTGGCCATTCTTTGAATGTTTTACCAGCACCGGAGATTGCCTGATATGTAGTCGCTACTACTTCGTATGGTTCAAATTCTTTCCATGCTGTTAAAGCTGGTGCATAACTCTGAATAGAGCAGTTTGGTTTTACTGCGATAAATCCACGAGTTGTTCCCAGACGTTTTTTCTGGAATTCGATAACATCAAAATGTTCTGGGTTGATTTCAGGCACTACCATCGGTACATCTGGTGTCCATCTGTGTGCACTGTTATTGGAAACTACTGGAGTTTCTGTTTTTGCATATGCTTCTTCGATTGCTTTGATTTCGTCTTTGGACATATCAACTGCGGAAAATACGAAATCTACAGTAGAAGCTACTTTTTCTACTTCATTTACGTTCATAACTACCAGTTTTTTCACTGCTTCTGGCATAGGTGTGGTCATTTTCCAACGTCCGCCTACAGCTTCTTCATAAGTTTTTCCTGCACTTCTTGGGCTGGCAGCAACAGTTACTACTTCAAACCATGGATGATTTTCCAGCAGGGAGATAAATCTCTGACCTACCATACCAGTTGCTCCTAAGATTCCTACTTTCAATTTGTTATCCATTACACTTACACTCCTCACATTTCATTCGCCCGACAACGACATTTGTTCTTGTCATGCGCACATTTAAGATGATAGGTTATATCATACTACTTTTCTGGAAAATTGCAACAATTTTTTACAATTTTCATTTAATTTCGTTTATTCTGCCAAATATTTTTTATTGATTTCTACAACCTGAGCCATAGCATCTGGTCCTGGTGCACCAATGGTCATACGTTTTTCTACGCAGGTTTTGATGCTGATTGCATCATAAATGTCTTCTTCAAACACTGGGCTGATTTCTTTGTATTCTTCCAGAGTCATTTCGTCCAGAGAAATTCCTTTGTCCAGACAATACAATACCAGACGTCCTACAATACCGTGTGCATCACGGAATGGAACCCCATGATTTACCAGATAATCTGCTGCATCTGTAGCGTTGGTAAATCCGTGTTTTGCACTGTTTTCCATCACGTCATTTCTGAATTTCATAGTTGCCAGCATGCCTTCAAACAATGCCAGACAGCCTTTTACGGTATCGATCGCATCGAAAGTCAATTCTTTGTCTTCCTGCATATCTTTATTGTATGCAAGAGGAATTCCTTTCATGGTTGTCAAAATGGACATCAGCGCACCGTATACACGACCTGTTTTTCCACGAACCAGCTCTGCAATATCCGGATTTTTCTTCTGTGGCATGATGCTGCTTCCTGTACTGTATGCATCATCAATTTCCACAAAGCGATATTCGTTGGAATTCCAGATAATGACTTCTTCTGAGAAACGGCTCATATGCATCATGATTGTAGACAATGCGGACAGCAATTCGATGACATAATCACGGTCTGCTACGGAATCCATACTATTCAATGTTGGACCGTCAAATCCCATCAGTTCTGCACTGTATGCACGATCCAGTGGGTATGTAGTTCCAGCCAGCGCACCACTTCCCAGAGGACACAGATTCATACGGTCATAAATGTCTGCCAGACGACTTCTGTCACGGCGGAACATTTCAAAATAAGCACCCATATGATGAGCCAGTGTGATCGGCTGTGCTTTCTGCAGGTGAGTAAAACCTGGCATATAGGTATGCAGATTTTCTTCCATGATTTTATTCAATGTCTGCAGCATTTTTTTCACTAATTCATCAATTTCTTTGATTTCATCGCGAACATACAGTTTCATATCCAGAGCTACCTGGTCATTACGACTGCGTCCTGTATGCAGTTTTTTGCCGGCATTTCCAATGCGATCAATCAGATTTGCTTCTACAAAGCTGTGAATATCTTCGTATTCACTTGTAATTTCCAAAGTTCCTGCTTCTACGTCTGCTACGATAGAATCCAGACCTTTGATAATCTGATCTCTTTCTTCTTCTGTCAAAATCCCCTGTTTTGCCAGCATGGTCACATGGGCTTTGCTGCCCTGTACATCCTGATGGAAAAATTTCTGGTCAAAACTGATGGATGCATTAAAATTATATACAAGTTTGTCTGTTTCTTTTGTGAAACGTCCTCCCCATAATTGAGCCATAGTAAATTCCTCTTTTCTATTATTTTACTGTAATGTGGTAAAGCACCAATAAATTTTATCACTAACTTCATATTTACGCAAGTGCTTATTCTATTAATCCATGAACAATCGTCTATGACGATGGGATTTTTGCTTGTATGTCTCGGGATTTTCAGCCAAAGTGGCTGAAAACACCTAGCGGGACACTATTTGCTGCATTGTTGTTTACGCTCCTGTAAAGAAAATACACAGCCGCAATAATCCTGCCGATACATACCGTATTCTTTGGAAAGTTCGGTGGAACGTTTGTATCCATTTTTCTTTTTAAAATCCGATGGAAGCCAGTTGACTCTTGTTTCCTGACACAATTCTTCCCCGATTTCATTCAGTTTTTCTGCATTTTTCAAAGGGCTAATCGTCAATGTGGTCGTCACATAATCAAAGTTTTCCTGATCTGCCAATCGTATTGTTTCCTCCAAACGCAAACGATAACAGGAAAAACAGCGCTCCCCCCCTTCCGGAATATGTTCCAGACCTTTCACCGTCTGATAAAATTTGTCTTTGTCAAAATTCCCCTCCAAAAAGGAAATCGGATATTTCACCGGAAGCCGACGGATAAATTCTTTTTGCTCCTCTACACGTTTCCAATATTCTTCCTCCGGATAAATATTAGGATTGTAATAAAATACCGTTATACGAAAATACTCCGATAATGTTTCCAACACGTAACTGCTGCATGGAGCGCAGCAACTATGCAAAAATAAGGTCGGCACCTGTCCTTCTCCCTGCTTTTGCGCAATTACTTTTTCCATTTCTTTTTGATAATTTCTTTTATTTGCCATAAGATCCTCGATTCATTTTATCAAATCTATATTATATTTGGAATCTGTCTCGTATTATATCAAATTCTTTTTGTAAAAGTCTACCTGTCTTTCTCTATTTCAAAATGCTTCTCTGCTAAATCCTGTAACGCACCCATTTTTTGCTTTTTTCATATGATAACATATACTTTAAAACCTTCATCATTTGTATTTCAAATCAAGGAGGAAATTTATGGCATCCATTGTAAATTTTCAGGATGTTGGAATGGCTTACCACACTTTGCAGGGGGAAATTCCAGCACTTTCCAATATTACATTTTCTATCAAAGAAGGGGAATTTGTTTCCATCGTGGGTCCCAGCGGCTGCGGAAAAAGTACCGTACTGAATCTGTTGGCCGGACTTCTTCTCCCCGAACAAGGCACCATTACCATTCAGGATGTTCCGATTGAACAATCGCAAATCCCGGTGGGTTACATGCTCCAAAAAGACCACCTTTTTGAATGGCGAACGGTCTATCAAAACGTGATTCTCGGATTGGAAATCCAAAAGAAAAAGACACCGGAAAATCTTGCTCGTGTAGAAAGCTTACTGGAAAAATATGGGCTTGCCGATTTCAAACAGGTAAAACCTTCTCAATTATCCGGCGGTATGCGCCAACGTGCTGCATTGATTCGTACGCTGGCTCTGAATCCACAATTATTGCTTTTGGATGAACCATTTTCCGCACTGGATTACCAGACACGGCTTCAGGTAAGCGATGATATCTGGAAAATCATTCGGGAAGAAAATAAAACGGCACTCCTTGTCACCCACGACATTTCCGAGGCCATCAGTATGTCTGACAGAGTTCTCATTTTTTCTAAAGGACCCGCCATTGTACAGAAAGAACTTCCTATAAATATTTCTCTGGAAACAAGAAATCCCATGGCCGTTCGCAACGCACCGGAATTTAAGACGTATTTCAATCAAATTTGGAAGGAGCTGAACCCACATGACAATGAGTAGCTATCAATTGGATTTTTTAAAGCGTATGAAACGAGATAAATCTTTCATTCGCTTCGTACGTATTCTTGTTTTTCTTTCATTTTTAACACTTTGGGAAGTGGCTGCCCGTCTAGAATGGATTGACTCCTTCATTTTCAGCAGTCCTTCACTAATTGGAAAAACGTTTGTGAATTTGTTACTTCATCAACAATTAACAGCACATATCGCAATTACTCTGACCGAAACGATCACCAGTTTTTTCCTGGTACTGCTTTTTAGTACAGGTGCAGCCATCCTGTTATGGGTTTTCCCTCGTCTGGCGGCTATCCTGGAACCGTATTTTGTAGTATTAAACAGCTTGCCAAAATCGGCACTCGCACCGCTGCTTATCGTTTGGCTCGGTGCAAATATGAAAACTATCATTCTGGCTGGAATGTCTGTGGCGATTTTCGGTTCTATCCTCAGCCTGTTTTCCGGTTTTCAGGAAATTGATCAGGATAAGCAAATGCTCATTAAGACTTTGGGCGGTACAAAAAAAGATGTACTTTTCAAAGTAATTTTACCTGCTTCTGTCCCGATTCAGCTTAGTATTACAAAGGTCAATATCGGACTTTGTCTGGTCGGGGTTGTCATCGGGGAATTTATTGGCGCAAAGGAAGGTCTGGGGTATCTGATTATTTACTCCAGCCAGGTTTTCAAATTGACAAATTTGATTCTTTCGATTTGTATATTGTGTGTGATTGCGATGGGGTTGTATGCGATCATTGGGGCGGTGGAGAAATGGTATTTGAAGAAAGTGTAGGGGCGAAAAAATGCCCCTACGAATAAAACTCTATTATCCCGTCCAACGAAGTCTGCAGTCGAACCATCAGAACTTCCAACTGTTTCATATCTTTTTCTTTTGCTTTCCCGTTCAAAATTAATTTTGTATATTTTTCAATATCTTTACATTGATCTTTTAC
>JAXJUX010000052.1:0-3078 GCA_036308845.1 Ruminococcus sp. | reverse complement strand
GTATTGAATGTATTGAAAGATCAAGGCTACGATGTAATTTCTGTAGGAAAGATTTATGATATTTTTGCCGGAGAAGGTCTGACCGAGTCAAACAAATCTCAGTCCTCCGTACATGGAATGGAGCAGACCATCGAAATTGCAAAAAGGGATTTTGAAGGTTTATGTTTTACGAATCTGGTAGATTTTGATGCGCAGTGGGGACATCGCCGCAATGTGAAAGGATATGCGGAAGAACTGGAAAAATTTGATGTGAAACTGGGAGAACTTCTCCCGCTTCTGAAAACGGATGATTTGCTGATTTTGACCGCTGACCACGGAAATGATCCAACATATAAAGGCACAGATCATACGCGAGAAAAAGTTCCATTTTTGGCATGGTCTCCGTCCATGGATAAGGGTGGCATTTTGGATGAACAGGAAACATTTTCTGTAATCGGTGCGACGATTGCGGATAATTTTGAAGTGAAAATGCCGGAACATTGCATTGGAACGAGTTTGCTGGAGATATTGTAAGTAGTAATAATATGTAGATATGAAATGGAGATTGGTATGGATAAAAAAGATATTTTAAGCAAAGTAGATCACACCTTATTAAAACAGACTGCCACATGGGCACAGATTCAGAAAATTTGCGATGAAGGAATGGAACATCAGACAGCATCCGTCTGCATTCCTCCATGTTATGTGAAAAAAGCAAAAGAATATGTACAGGATAAATTGGCAATTTGCACTGTGATTGGATTTCCAAATGGAAATATGACAACAGCAGCAAAAGTATTCGAAACAAAAGATGCAGTTGCTAACGGAGCAGATGAAATCGATATGGTTATTAACATTGGATATGTAAAAGACCAGGCGTATGATGCGGTTCTGGATGAAATCAAAGCAATCGAAGAAGCCTGCAATGGAAAATTACTCAAAGTTATCATCGAAACCTGTCTGCTAACTGATGAAGAAAAAATCAAAATGTGTGAAATCGTGACTGCGTCCGGTGCAGATTATATCAAAACATCCACGGGATTTTCTACCGGTGGGGCAACTTTTGAAGATGTGGCGTTGATGCGTAAGTATGTGGGTGAACAGGTGAAAGTGAAAGCTGCAGGCGGAGTGAGTTCCGTTGCGGATGCTGAAAAATTTATTGCGTTGGGAGCGGACAGACTGGGAACCAGCCGTTTGATTGCGCTGTTATCATAAGAAGAAGTACTATATTTGCAAATGCGAAGTTTGAGTGGGGGAACAAATTATTTTATGTGGAAATGTATAATTTGCGGGAAAGAAAATGTGGATGATCAAATCCGCTGTATGTGCGGATTTGACAAAAGCATGAATTATGAAAAATACTTTACAATTGCGAAATTGGATGCAGAAAGTATGGAACAATATGAGCAGCAATTCTCTCAGAATAAAAATGGAAAAGACTGGATGGATTGGACGGTTTCTGTAAAAAAAGAAATTGAATCGATGGATGAGTCTTTGGGAAAAGAACTTGTTGCAAACATGAAAAAATACTATGAGTCACTCGTGAAGAAACAGCATATTCCAGTATCCAATTTTGTTGCTACTTTTACAATCGGTGAGAGTGTTGCTTCAGATATTTGTTCCGAAGAGATTCAATATATGTGGCAGCAGATTAATGAAAATAATCTTCCAGAAGATCAAAGATGGAATCTGGAAGGAAATTGTTGGTACTTTGGTGTTGGAAAAGAAAAAAATTATAAAAAAGCAGTGGATTGCTATATCAAGAGCGCCAAATTAGGGAATTTTGATGCGTTGAATAATCTGGGAAATTGTTATTTTTATGGGAAACATTTGCCTCAAAACTATAATTACGCTGCGGAATGTTATATGGAAGCCGCAGAGTCAGGAAATGCTATAGCACAATATAATCTGGCATATTGTTATCAAAATGCCAAGGGTGTAGAGTATGATGATAAAAAGGCATTTGAATTATTCAAAAAAGCAGATGAAAAAAATGTAATGAAAGCGAATAAACGCCTCAAGTATTATTATCGGAAAGCGTATTTACAATCTTTAGTAGATGAAAACAAACAAGTCAGACCATTGGAAAATAAGGAAATATTTCAAATAGGAGTTAAAAAACTAAGAGGATTAGATAAAGAAGCTGGTTTGAAAATGATACGATTCGCATCCAATCATGGTTTAACAGATGCAGATTATGTATTAGGGTATTGCTATGAACAGGGCATTGGTGTTGCGAAGGATATGAAAGCAGCTCAGGGATGCTATTGGCAAGCCACACAAGGAGATAAAAAATATTTGCCGTATCGATTTGATATGAAATTGATAGGAAAAGGTTTAACCATGGCTTCCGAAGAAGGAAGAAAATTATTGTACGGAAATGAGTCCTTGTCTTATAATTTTAGGTTATCAGGAATGTAAGAATGGATGTTGAGGTATTGGAGAAACGTGTATGGATAAAAAGGGAAAACAGGAAAATACAATCCATTGGGTGTGTACAAAATGTGGATATAGCAGTCCGATTACAGAAAAAACTTGTGTAAATCCAAGTTGGCAGGCGGATTTGAATACATATGGGCAAAAGGTTGGAACAAGAAGCAGTGCAGGTACAAGCAAAAACTCTTCCAAGGGATTGGTGGCAGGAATTATTATCGGTTTGCTGGTTGGGGCTGTAGGTGTTTATTTTGGCATGGGTGCTCTTAATGGAACTACACAGCAGGAAGAAGCAAAGAATAGTGTGGAAGATGCTGCCGAGGTTTCTGACACCGAAGAAGTTTCCGAGCCGACTGTGGTCGAGGATGAGGAAAAATGGATAGATAATATTCTGATGGAAGACAGCGATGGTTGGGCAAGTTATGATGAGAGACCTTTTGCAACAGTACTTGGTTCAGAAATCCTCAGACAAGATATTTTGTCTGTGACAATTCTAGATACTCTGGCTGATGCACCAGCAGATTGTTGGGATGTATCTCAGGATCAAAATGGGCTTGTCTTGGCATGGGTAGAACCAAATGAAACAAAATATGATTTGTACATTGCTGGAGAAGGCGGTATTAATGCGAAAAATTGCGCCAAACTGTTTGCGGGTTATAGTAATGC
>JAXJUX010000051.1:0-7608 GCA_036308845.1 Ruminococcus sp. | reverse complement strand
GGTTTCTTCTTTATTTAACTTTGTACATAATAGCATAATTTTTCATGTATTTCAATACTTTATTGTACTAAATACACTTTATTTTTAATTCTGCAAAAGAGTTTTAACGAGTAATCCAATCATGTTTTAATAACAATTTCCTCATAATATAAAAACAGAGCCGATTACAAACCGGCTCCATCACGTTTCTGTTTCATTTGACGCAGAATACGCTGTATACTTTTTGTCGAAAGAAAATATTTCTCAGATAATTCCACAATACTTAGACCATTCCGGTACTCTTCAAAGATACTCTCATTTCTATGTATTAATTCCTCTTTTATTCGAGTATTTTCACCCCAGCTTTTTCTTTGTTCCTTTTTTCTTGGAATATAAATATTTTCTCCATCCACGTATTCTTGTATCATTTCTATGATTTCTTTTGGCAGAATTTCTTCTGCTCGTCTATAGCCCATGTTTGCCCTCCTAAAATATATTTGCTTTCAGGAATAGCATTGGCCATAACAATTTCAATTGGTCTTGATTTTGCAATAGCCAGTGCTATGCAAACATAACAATTCGTCTCATAAACGATCTACCCTCCTTCACGCGTTACCTGTAGTTATTCGGTTGTTGCCTTTCAAAAACTACATTTCTTTTATTTATAACGCCAAAAGTCATATTACTCATACATACGCGACAATAATTGTTGTACCACCTATGCGAAAGACTTTTTCACATCTGGAAAATCCAGCTTTTTCAAACATTATCATCTGGTTTTCAATCGTACATGGTGTATCATAATGATAAAAATCTTCTTCTGAAAGATGCAATTCTTTACGAATGCGACGATTTTCGGCATAATAGAAATCTTCTTCTTCCTGTTTTTCAACCATGTAATCACATTCGATATACATGCCATGTTGTTTCAAAGAATCACGAATCTTTTTATACAAACCAATCTTTGCTTCATGCGAAAAATGGTGCATGGTCTGAAAAGAAACAGCACAATCAAATTCATGCATTCCAAAATTTTCATCAAAATAACTTCCGCAAATCAATGTCATTGTTTTATCCGGGTGTTTTTCCAATAATTTATCCAACATCGCCTGTGTCAAATCAATTCCTTTAACCTTAATATTTGGCAGTACTTTGAAAATTTTATCTAATTCTAGTCCTGTTCCGCAACCCAAAGCCAGCAAATTCTCACACGTTACCGGAACCAGTTCAGCCATTTTTTTATACGCCTCTTTGCAGCCTTCCACTTCCATCAGCATATGTTCATCATAACCATCTACTCGCGCTGCGAAAAATTCATCCATTCGTTCCATAACATATATTTCTCCTGTTTTCTTTCCATCATCACTTTAGCATATTTTCAAATGATTGCAACCTCAATTTTCTTTTCAAAAATTCATGTTCCTAATTTTTCCCCTATAAAAAACTGGAATCTCCTATCGAAATTCCAGTTTCTCTATCTTATTCTTTTCTATTCCCATAATAATTTTTGATTTCATTCGGGTCGTAATACACTTTATCAACTTCAACAAAGGTACTAACTCCGTCTTTTACATCAATAATAGCAACGCCGCAGTTTGGCGGTACATTTCCGCGCCAGAAATTTTCTTTATCTTCGTATAAAGAATACATAATTCCACGACAGGAGCATCCATGGGATGCAATCAAAATCGTTTTATCCTGATATTCCGGATTGTGAATCAATTCATCATAAAACGCTCCGGTTCTTTCAATCAGCTGCAAAATGCTTTCCCCATCTTCCGGTGGCTGATAGTGAAATGGATCACTGAAAAACTTTGGGAATTCTTCAGACGGAATCTGGTAATTATCCTTTTTACAGCACAATCCTTCCCAGCTTCCAAAGGTAATTTCCTGAATTCTGGCATCCTCAATGATTGGTACCTGACGATCACCCAAGACCAGCTCTGCTGTCCTTCTTGCACGAATCAACGGACTTGTAATTGCCAAATCAAAAGGAATGTCTTTCATCCCTTTTGCTGTCACTTTCGCCAGACGAACTCCATTTTCATTCAAATCAATATCTGCTTTTCCCTGAAGACGCCCCTCGGTATTCCAAAGTGTTTCTCCATGTCGAATAATATATAATCTCATTTGTGTTTCCTCGATTGTATTTCTCATTTTTATGCTGTCATTTTACGTATTTTCGATAAAAATGTCAAGCCGCCTACCGTCCTGCCTGATGAGCCTCTCCTGAACCAAGGTCATCATCATCTTCATCAAACAAATCCTCTTTTAATCCATGGATAAATTCATAATATTCTTCTTTAATTTTTTCACTCGCCATTCGATGTACTTTCCGCAGTTTTTCTTCAAAATATGCATTGATTTCTGCTCCAATCAGCAGGATATACATACAGAAATACAGCCATAACATAATAAAAATCAATGTAGTCAAACTTCCATACATATAGGAAAAGCTGTCAAAGGAACTCAAATAAAAAGAGAATACCAATGAAAATACGGACCAGGCAATCGCTGAAATCACAGCACCTGGAATCTGACTTTTGATACTCGCTTTTCTGTTTGGAATATAAGTATAAATCATCAGGAATATAAATACCAAAACAACCAGTGAAATCGTGGTACGCATGCCGATAATATAGGCAGTTACTGTTTCAATAAATGGAACGTATTTTGCAATCAACTGCTGAATTTCATTTCCAAACACCAAAATCAGCAGACACATGATAACTGCAATGATCATCAGCAATGTATAAAACATCGCGCGCAATCTGGTGGCTAAAAAACTTCTTGTTTCTTTTACCTGATAAATGGTATTTACACCTTTTGTCAGGGCGACCATTCCTTTTCCGGCACTCCAAAGCGCCATAAGCGCAGAAATCGGTACAATAGCATCCGACTTATTATATACTTCCTGAATAATACTCAGTATAATATTACGAAGTTCTCCTGCATCCGGCATCACATTTAAGATAATATCTGTAACCAGTTCTTCTGTAACCGGTGTATACCGTACTAGTGGCAATAATAACATCAAAAAGGGAATAAATGACAGCAAAATAAAATACGCAACCTGAGCAGCGTATACGCCAACACGATCATCATCCAACCGCATCATAAAACCTTGCACACTTTTTAAAAATTTCATTCCATCAAACCTTTCGGAATTTTTTCTTTTCATAATACTCTCATTTCTATCAGTATGCAATATCCGAAATCGAACATATTTCAATATTTTCAAAAAAAATGGTCACAATATCCTCCCAAAGCAGACCATCCTTTGCCATTTCTTTGGCACCATTTTGGCTCATACCAACGCCATGCCCGTACCCACCTCCATATATTTTTACATAAGAATTGTCATTTTCCTGTATAAATTCCCAATCAATATATGCACTTGGAAGCAATGTACCACCTTCTATTTGTTTCCCATCATTCCGATTAATTATTTGGTTTACAGGAGAAAAAAATTCACGAATCACATACTCATTTATGAGTTCTTTTTTTCCTTCTGTTCCTACCAGACACATACTGTAAACCGCACCCCCGTTTGTTCGTTTCATGACTTCCATATCTTCCAACGAACCAATTTGCCATCCATTTTCTTCAATTCGCTCATTCAATACAGCAAGGGGAAATGTTACATTCCAACGATACCATCCTTCCGCTTTCTCATAATCAGCATCTTCTATCGTTCGAATGTAGGCTTTGAAATACTCTTCATTGCTTAAATTCTTTTGTTCTATTTTTATACCATTCGCTATTGCTTCTGTTGTTTTTTTAGAAACGGATATCATATGCAAATAGTTTTCCGTATTTTCCTCTCCGCTCCATACCTGTTCGGTACTTGTGTAACCACAGGAAGTAGAAAAGAAATATGCCTGTATCGGTTCCTTCTGATAACATAAAATCTGACCTTTTGTTTCCTCTACTGCCTGATCTGTCGATGCTTGCCTGTCGATTTGATGATATACCTGATAGGAAACAGTATCATCCACATGTGCCGAAAAATCATCTATTCGGCTTTCTTTTATTTGTTTCAAAGCATATGTTCTTGCACAGACTGCCTGCGCTTTTAATGCCTCCATCGGATAACTGGACGGCATTTCACTTGGAACTACATATTTGAGATATTGTTCCAAATCTATTTCATTTACGATTACGTAACCTTTTTCCGTTTTATATACGTCTAATGCGCCTTCATATATTGGATTTCTATCATTTTTTTCTAATGACAAAACCTGTATCCCCTGCGTATTGGTAAACATCATCGGTGTTTCTTCTGTTACATATAAACCAACATCAATTTGCTGATTTTCTGGAAATATTTGCTGGCTAGATTTCTCCTGAATCTTTTCACTCGATGCTATCACCACATTTTCATGATAATAGGAACCGTTTGCTGCATTCGTTATAAGTACACGAATTTTTACATCCTCCTGAACCGTTTCCTGCTTCCCTTCCGTTTGTTGCTTTTCGTTTTGTGCTTCTTCTCCTTGTTCCTCCTGTTTTCGTTCCTCTTTCTTTTCTGCTCCTTCTTTTTCCTTAGCTGCTATCTTATTTTCCTCATCCACTTTATCCATCCATTCGCTAATCGTCTGCTGTTTTACATCATTCCGTTCTTTCCAATGAAATACACAGCGTCCCACAATTATGATACAAATTACCCCCACCATTGCATAAACATATTTTTCATATTTTCTATTTTTCATCATATCCTAGTATATGTTCATTTTTACAGATTTTATACCATATACATTTGTTTACAAAAATAATATGCTCCCTTTCAGATGCCAGATTTTATGGTTTCATCCGAAAAGAAGCATATTTTGCTATGCACATATGTGCTTTTCATTCCATTAGAATATAATATTATTTTACAGTAAATTTGAAAATTGTTGTTGTACTGTATGTTTCTCCTGCTTTCAGAATTGGTTTTTCAAAATTATCTTCGTTCATTGCATTAGGAGAATACTGAGATTCCAGACAGAATCCCTGGCGTTTACCATAAACAACTCCGTCTTTTCCCTGTTCATTGTCAATGAAGTTACCAGCGTAGAACTGTACACCTGGACAATCTGTATAAGCATCCATAGCAATACCAGTTGCTTCACAGTATACTTTCGCCATCCAATCCATTTTGCCTGCTTCTTTGTCCAGTACAAAGTTATGATCAAATCCGCCTGTCAGATTCAACTGTTCAAAATCTGCATCAATATCCTGTCCGATTGGTTTTGCGGTTGTGAAATCCATTGGAGTTCCCTCTACAGGGGTGTTTTCACCTGTTGGAATGGATTTGGAATCAATCACTGGATTGTAATGAGACGCATTCAACTGCAGAATCTGTTCATAAACATTACCAGAATCATGACCGGCCAGATTGAAATAGCTATGGTTTGTCAGATTTGCAACAGTAACCTGATCGGATGTTCCTTCGTAATGAATCTCAACAGCATCTTCGCCTGTCAATGTATATGTAACGGTAATATCAAAGTTTCCAGGAAATCCCTGTTCTCCATCTGGACTATAATGATGGAAAGCTACAGCATTTTCTTTTGCTTCAGCTTCCCAGAGCATGAATTCGAATCCATCTGGACCGCTATGCAGATTGTTTCCGTTTTCATTTGGAGTTAACTGTACTTTTTTGCCATTCAGCATAAAGGAAGCCTGATCAATACGGTTTCCATTTCTTCCGATAGTAGAACCAAAATGAGGATCGTTCACAAAATAATTTTCAATTTTGTCGTATCCCAAAACAACATCTTTCTTTTCACCATTTTTGTCAGCTACGAGTAAGCTTACCAGAATTGCACCAAAATCGGTCACTTTCATTACAGTTCCGTTTGCATTTGTTACCGTATAAATACTTACATCTTTTCCATCTTTTGTTTTGCCAAAAAACTGTTTTTCTACGCCCATATTATTCTCCATTTCTATAGTATATTTTACAGAATCTTCTACGGCTAGCTCCTAACTTTGCGTAAAATCTTCTATAACCTATAAAGAGAGCCATTTTCATGACTCTCTATTATTTTCTAAACCCCAGAATGCCGTTTCCCATATTTTGACGCCTAGCGACTGCTAGGTGGGTGACCGCAGTATCTCTTCTGCCTTCCACTGACAAATGGTGGCTTGACATCCAATCAACAATGTAGGAATCCCATAAACGTAAATGTAGGTTCAAAATTAAGGGAGCCTCGTACATCCCAGGAAGTTGTACATATTATGTTATAAAATTACTTTTTTCTTACTATTTCTTGTTCTTTATTATACTCTAGTCTATGCAGTATTTCAAGAATAATGTATCTGAATTTAAATTTTTCACAATTAGTTATAACGAAAAAACAGCTCAGGAATTATCCTGAGCTGTCAATAAAATCTGATTCAGATTAGTTCAGAGCGTCAACCAATTTCTGAACAGCTTCTAATGCTTCTGCTGGCAGTGCATCGTATCCAGCTTTCTTTTCAGAGAAGCCTTTAACTGCATCTACACGGCTCTGCATAGCGTTTTTCAGCTGTGCAACATAGTCTGCATCTTCCAGGTTTGGAGTAAAGTCAGCTGTTTTTCCGGACCAGTCGTTCATGATTTCGATATCTTCGAAAGCACCCCACTGTTCGAAGTTAGCTTTTCCTTCTACGATTGTTTCCAGGATTCCCAGTGTATCAGCTGGTTTAACTTTTGTTCCCATAAAGTCACCTGTGTTTACAACGTAGCAGTCTACATTCTTTTCTTCAACCAGTTTTTTGAATTTTTCATAATCGTTAACCAGTGGATATGTTCTGAATGGGTTAGCGTATGGTACGATACGCAGAGCATTCAAGTCTGTTCCTGCAGCAACACGTTCAGCTGTAGAAGTTTTTGTAGCCAGTGTAGCTCCCATTACAGATGCCAGAGCAGCACCTTTCAGTTTGATTACTGGTGGGATTACAGGGTCTTTCATGATCCAGAAAATAGCGTTTACTGGAGCATCAATTTTGTCTACACGGTTTGGAGACCACAGTTTGGATTTGATAGCACGTCCGTTACCATTTCTGATATCTTCTGTTACTAACTGTAATTTTCCTTCGCTGTCCAGAGTTGCGGAGCAGTTCTGAGCAGACAGCAGATACTGGTTGTCTGGGCAACCTGTTGGATAGTCAGCTGTTTTGTCGAAGTATGTTGGTTCCAGAGCTACAGATGAACATGTATCTGTGTTGATGATGAAAGCGTCATCATGCAGACCAGTAATAGGATATTTTCCACCATGTTTAGCATGTGTCAGAGTAGATTTTCCGGATCCGGACAGACCAAATACAGATGCTACGTATTTGGAACCATCAGCCAGAGTATATTCTTTCTGTCCACCGTGGCAAGAAGCATAACCATTTCTGTTAGCGATAGCCCAAGCCATTGTCAGTGTTCCTTTTTTATGTTCACCAAAGTATCTCATACCCAGGATACAAGCACAGTTTTCGTTTGTATCGAAGTAGCAGAGTGTCAGAGGGTCGCTCAGACAGCTGTAATCAACGTCTGGTCTTTCCTGTGGAACCCACTGTGGATCGGAGAAGATGTAGATATCTGCTTCTTTTCCATCACCAACTGCTTTGGAGTTTTTGTACATTTTTACATAGTCATCAGACATATACTGG
>JAXJUX010000050.1:0-9954 GCA_036308845.1 Ruminococcus sp. | reverse complement strand
TGGTAACATTGATCACCAGATTATCATCTTTGATCACCGCACGAATCTGCTGCACTTTCTGCAAATGACTGCGATCCATTCCATTTGCCAGACGTAAAATTGCCGTCAGCTTATTGATAATCAGATAATCATTGACATTCAGGTCTGCCTTTTTACTGATGGTCTCGTAGGATTCCATTGGAATCGTATTCAGACGAACAACCTGAGCAATGATTTCTCGTTCTCTGTGAGAAAGCCCGATGATTTCTGTCGCCATAATGATCTGATAGTTACATTCAGCCGTATTCGTAAGGCTGACAAATTTTCCACAGTCATGCAGGTTTACTGCACATTCCAAAAGCAAACGTTCTCTCGGTGTCAGACCATGGATTTTTTTCGTGCTGTCATAAATCGTCAGCGCAATGTTCATAACGGATTGTACATGAGCCTTGCTGACGCCATAACGTTTTCCCATGGTTCTGGCAGCCATTACAATGTCGTTATCAAAATTATGAGCAGATTTGATCATTTTGATTTTTTCCGCATAATCATAGGCGATACCATCGGTAAGCTGTGTTCCCGGCGCCCAAATGATTTCTGCTCCGAATTCTTTCATAAAATACTGATAAATAATGACTGTTGGAATCAACAGCGCTGCATTTTCCAATGGAATATTCAGATGCATCGCCAATTCAATCGGAGAACTGTTGATTACTCTCTGATACAACTCCAAAAATTCTTCTTTCGTAAACATTTTCTTGGACTCGGATGTTTTTGTGAAAATATCCGAAAGGAATCCGCCTACAAGAACAAGGTTTTGTATTTTACGGTCTTTCAAATGTACTTTTTTAAAGCTGATGATTTCATTTCGAATAAATTCTTCCACCAGTGTTTCATAGTGAAGAACTGAATTTTCCAGTGCGGACAGACGTTCACGCACACGGAAATTCCCCAGCATCAGATTCTGCGTGGTGATGAGCATATCTTTGTCAAACAAAGATACCTGTACACTGCCGCCGCCCATATCCAATACTGCGGTTCCTTTGGTAATGATATTTGGAAATTCCGCTTCTGTGGACGCAACGGATTTGTAACCTAAAAATCGCTGTTCTGAGTTTGACAATACGTCTACTTTAATTCCCGTATTCTGATAGATTCGTCCAAGTACGATCTGGGAGTTCTCTGCCTCTCTGATTGCACTGGATGCACAGGCGCGATAATCCACAACCTGATATTCTTTCATGATACGTTTCATATCTTTGAGGATCAGGCACAATTCGTCCACCATACCGTTGCTGATTCTGCCTTCCACAAAGGTATCTTTCCCCAATTCAATTCGTTTTTCCAGATAATCCAGTGACTTCAGTCCCTGCTTTTTGGAAATCTGAAAAATTTCCATGATTACATGATACGATGCAATATCGATTGCTGCAAAGGTAATTACTGCCATATTTCCATCCCCCTCTCTATTCTGCAGGTGGTTCGTTTATTGATCCATTCCTCGCAAATAATCAATAAACTGCTGAGCTGTTCTTCCTGACAGCCCTCCATGATGTAATTCCCATTTATTTGCTTCCAAAAGCAGTTTGTCTTCTGGCATATTGATGTGATAGCGTTCTGCCAGCACTTTTACAATATTCTGGAATTCTTTCTTATCCGGTGCGCAGAAGAAAATCGTAACCCCAAAGCGATATACCAGAGATAATTTTTCCTGAACCGTATCGGAGGAATGAAGGTCATCTCTTCTTCCAATCTTATCATCCACGCTTTCCTTGATCAGATGTCTGCGGTTGGATGTGGCATAAATCAGGATATTATCTGGCTTTTTCTCCAGCCCACCTTCGATCACTGCTTTCAGATATTTATATTCAATTTCAAATTCTTCAAAAGACAAATCATCCATATAAATGATAAATTTGTAATTTCGATTCTTGATCTGAGCGATAATATCGTTCAAATCCTTAAACTGATGCTTGTAAACTTCAATGATACGAAGTCCCTTATCATAATACTGATTCAAAATTCCTTTGATACTTGAAGATTTTCCGGTTCCTGCATCCCCAAACAACAGACAGTTGTTGGCAGGTCTTCCTTCTACAAAAGCCTCTGTATTATCAATCAGTTTCTTTTTCGCAATTTCATAACCTACCAGATCATCCAGATGCACATGCGCAATTTTCGTAATCGGTACGATACGCGCAGGAGAAACACTTCCATCCACACGAAAAGCTTTGTGAAGTCCCAGTTTCCCTACACCAAAATCTTTATAAAACTGCACCATTTCATTCATAAACTCGTCAACAGTTTCTGCTTCTTTCAGATGCACTGCCAGATTGCAAATACGGTCACGAATGCGTTTGTTGAACTGTTTGCTGTGTTCATTGATGTTCTGATATTCCGTAAATAGTCTGCTGTCCAGTGAAGGATAAATTTTCTCAAACTGTTTCATATCAAAATCAAACAGCTCTTTAAAAATCGCAAAATCGTGTCTCGCAAATGCGTTGATACTTCCCTCTACCGGTCCTACAATTTCACAGGCTGTACTGAAAGCATTTTCATTGTTTACCAACAAATATGTCAGATAATTATGCCACAGATTTCCTGAAAATCCATAATGTCCAGCCATCTCCACCAACTGATGAATACACTCAAAAAATTACCGGATTTTCCATACAACACCTTTGGATGACTGATGTCTTCCATCAATGTGGACATATTCTCCAACAATTCACCCTCTTCAAAATTTCTGTATAAAATGCATTCTCTAATTCCTGTCATACTTTTCCCTGTCTTTCGTATTATTAGTAATTTCCCAAAATTCTCAGGTTATTTGCCTCCTGGCGGATACCAAACAGCGCGTTTTTCACACCATCATCGGCCAGATTTCCTTCAAAATCTACAAAGAACCGATATTCCCAACTCTTTTCCGGAATCGGTCTGGATTCAATTTTGGTCATGTTCAGATTATTGTAAATAAAATGAGACAAAATATTGTACAAGCTGCCACTTTCATGAGGAATTTCAAAGCAAATACTAATTTTTCCAGCATCTTCCTCATAGATTTCTTCCTTGGACACAATGATAAAGCGGGTGCTGTTGTGTTCACTGGAAAATACGTGTGGTTTCAAAATCTGCAGTCCAAAGCACTGTGCCGCATAAGGACTTGCAATTGCCGCCTGTGTAATATCGCCATCTTCTTTTACTTTTTTTGCAGCCATCGCTGTATTCAAATAAGATTCTGCCTTCCATTCCGGATGACGCAGTAAAAATTTCTTGCACTGAGATAATGCCTGTGGATGAGAATACACCGTCTTGATATCAGACAATGTGCTGTTTTTTAATCCCATCAACGCATGATCTACCTGAATAATCTGTTCGCCCACAATACTATGATGATATTCTACCAACAAATCGTAAATATCTGCTACGATTCCTGCTGTAGAGTTTTCAATCGGAAGTACCGCATAATCAGCTTCTCCATTTTTAATCGCTTCCATGGCTGCACGCCAGGTCGTTACATTGAAATTTTCAATGGATTCTCCAAAAAAGCTATGCATCGCTGTAAAACTATAAGCGCCTTCCACTCCCTGAAATACTACTTTTGCCTTTTTCATCGGAAGTGAGCTTACTTTTTTAAACGCAATTTCTTCTCCTTTTCCTGCATTTTGCAGCATACCATACTGAAGTTTTCTGCTCATAGCCATAACCTGTTTGAACAATTCCTGTACTCCAATCTGCGTAAATGGAGAAGATGCTTTATTTTTCAATGCATCCAACTTCTGCGCTTCCCGTTCCGGATCCAGAACTTTCTTTCCTGTCTGAATCTTAAATTCAGCCACATCCGCACATAATTTCATTCTTTCTTCAAACAATTTTACAATCTGCGTATCAATTCCATCGATCTGATCTCGAATTTCAAGTAAATCTAACATTTCACTCTCCTGTTCCTTTTTTATTTTATTGTAATGTTGTTTACAATCTCTGTTAATTCTCCGGTAAAGGATAAAGAACCAAATGCCACAATCACATCTTCTTTGTTTGCCAAGGCAAATCCTTTGTCCACCGCATCCTGTAAACTGGAGGCTACGGTAACATTTGGATTATGTTTTCTCAGTACCTGAGCCAGTTCCTGCGCAGCCAGCGCGCGTGGGTTGTCCGGAGTTTCCATCGCAACGATCTGATTGGCAATCGGCGCCATCATTGCTGCGATTTCTTCGTATTGTTTATCTTTAAACATTCCCATCAGGAAAATCAAACGTTTTCCCGGGAAATACATATGAATGGATTTTTTCAACTTTTTCGCTGCATCCGGATTGTGTGCTCCATCTACAATAAAAAATGGGTCTCGATGCAAAATACTGAATCTTCCGCTCCATCTTGCATTCTCAAATCCAGTACGAATCTGTTCTTCTGAAATCTCATAACCCGCAAAAATCAGAGCCTGTACGGCTGTCAACGCCAGTACGGCATTTTCAAGCTGATGAGAACCTGCAAGATGTATCGTCAATGTGCGATCAAAATATGTAAATGTAATATGTTCCAAATCAAAATCAACAACTTTTGCGTTGTATGCTTTTCCAACAGCCAGAAGGTTTCCGCCTTCCCTGCAGGCTTTTTCTATGGCAATCGCTGCTTCCGGTGCCTGCAGACAGGTAACGACTGTCGCACCAGGCTTAATAATACCGGCTTTTTCCTGAGCAATCTCTTTGATGGTATTGCCAAGATATTCCATATGATCCATGCTGATGGAAGTAATCACTGCCAAAACGGTAGTCTTTACTACATTGGTAGCATCTTTTCTACCACCCATACCACATTCCAAAAGTACGAAATCACATTTTTTCTCTCTGTAATACAGGAAAGACAATGCCGTCTCGATTTCAAACGGGGATGGCAGCGGCTCACCCTTTGCTTTCAAATCTTCTAAAACTGGTGCAACAATATCCATCATTGCCGCAAAATCTTCTTCGGATATGTACTCTCCATTGATCTGAATGCGTTCTCTGTATTCATACAAAGTCGGGGAAATAAATCTCCCTACTTTATAATCCGCTTCTTTCAAGACAGATGCCAGATATGCACCAACACTTCCTTTACCATTGGTTCCTGCAATATGGATAAATTTCAAATCATCCTGTGGATTCCCAAGTCTTTCCAAGAATTTTGTGATAGTTTCCAGTCCGATTTCTCCTCCAAATCGACTGGCTTCGTCAATGTACCCTCTCGCTGTTCTATAGTCCATAACTTTTCTTTTCCTTTTTGTGTATTGACTGTTCTCTGTTTCAAAACACTCACTTTATACAACAGTCCATATTTTGTTTATTATAGTACAATAAGTTATATTTTACAAGGAAGAACCTCAAAAACCAGGTTGCATAAATAGCCAGGTTTCGACACACTTTGGCAAGATATTCTTACAAACCGTTTAAAATTTGCAATCCAACTTGAAATAAATGCGGTTTTATTATATGATAGTGAGAAGGAAAAATGTAATTTAACAAAGTTTTTCATAATTATTTTTGAAAATTATGGAGGTATGACATGAGACATCTTATTAGTCCACTGGATTTTTCTGTTGAAGAATTAGACAAGTTATTGAATTTGGCTAATGATATTGAAAAAAATCCTGAAAAATATGCACACATCTGCGATGGAAAAATTATTGCTACTCTTTTTTATGAACCAAGTACTCGTACACGACTGAGTTTCGAATCTGCTATGATGAAACTTGGCGGTAAAACACTTGGTTTTTCTTCTGCAAATTCCAGCTCTGCTGCAAAAGGTGAAAGCGTTGCAGACACCATTCGCACAGTATCCTGTTTCGCAGATATCTGCGCTATGCGTCATCCAAAAGAAGGTGCTCCACTGGTTGCTTCTATGGCATCCGGTATCCCAGTCATCAACGCAGGTGACGGCGGACACCAGCATCCAACACAGACATTGACAGATTTGCTGACTATTCGTTCTTTAAAAGGACGTTTGGATAATATTACCATTGGACTTTGTGGCGACTTAAAATTTGGCCGTACCGTTCATTCTCTTATTGAAGCTCTGGTTCGTTATGAAGGCGTAAAATTTGTCCTGATTTCTCCAGAAGAACTTCGTATCCCAGACTACATTCGTGAAGACGTACTTCGCGCAAGCGGACATGAATTTGAAGAAGTTATCCGTCTGGAAGATGCAGTACCAGATTTGGATCTGTTGTACATGACTCGCGTACAGAGAGAACGTTTCTTCAACGAGGACGATTATGTTCGTATGAAAGATTTCTACATTCTGGACAAAGAAAAAATGGCTATGGCAAAATCTGACATGCTTGTTCTTCATCCACTGCCACGTGTCAACGAAATTTCTACAGAAGTAGACGCTGACCCACGTGCTGTATACTTCAAACAGGTTCAGTACGGCGTATATGTTCGTATGGCCTTAATCATTACCTTACTTGGACTGGAGGTGCCACAATGTTAAATGTAGGACAAATTGAAGAAGGATTCGTTCTGGACCATATCAAAGCCGGAAAATCTATGACTATTTATCATGATTTGAAATTAGATAAACTGGATTGCTGTGTTGCTATCATCAAAAATGCAAGAAGCAACAAGATGGGCAAAAAAGATATTATCAAAGTAGAATGTTCCGTAGACATGCTGGATTTGGATATTCTTGGATTCATCGACCATAACATCACAGTTAATGTTATTAAAGACGGCACAATCACAGAAAAGAAAAAACTGCACCTTCCAAAACAGGTTCGCAACGTGATTCGCTGCAAAAACCCAAGATGTATCACTTCCATCGAACAGGAACTGGATCAGGTATTCCTTTTGACGGATAAAGAAAAAGAAATTTACAGATGTATGTACTGCGAAGAAAAATATCGCGGAAAACGCAACAAATAATTTGTAGCATTGAAAAAGAGGCTGGCGCATTGAGTTGCGTTGGCCTCTTTTTTGTTGTATTACTTGTTCTTGGCGTTTATGTGTGTAAGCTTGGACGGTATGCTTCGCTTCTGCGCTTGTACCGTCCAAGCATTCTTTATGTCTTGCTTTTTCTGACTTTAGTTTGGACGGCACGCTTGCTTTTTCTCCCAATACCGTCCAAATTTTCTTTATTCTCTGCTTTTCGACACTTTAGTTTGGACGGTACGATTACTCTTACTCTCAGCACCGTCCAAATTTTCTTTATTCTCTGCTTTTCAGCGCTTTAGCTTGGACGGTATGCTTGCTCTTACTCTCAGCACCGTCCAAATTTCACTTCATCTACTTGCAATTCTTTACTCATTTTCCTTACGCTTACAATGAAATCGCGTCAATCTGATTCAATTCTTCCTGTGTAAACGGTGCACTTTTCAACACATTCAAGTTATCCAAAATCTGTTCCGGCTTGGATGCTCCAATCAATACGCTCGTTACATCTCCATCTTTCAATACCCATTTCAGAGCCATCTGCGCCAGTTTTTCTCCACGCTGAGCAGCCAGTTCATTCAATGCACGAATCTGACTCAACTTTTTATCCGTCAACTGCTGCTTGTTCAGGAAACGACCATCTGTCATGATACGGCTGTCAGATGGAATTCCGTTCAGATATCTGTCTGTCAATGTGCCCTGCGCCAGAGGACTGAAAGAAATGATTCCTTTCTGTTTTTTACGTGCCATCGCCTTTAATCCATTTTCTTCAATCGTTCTGTTGAAGATATTGTAAGAATTCTGGTTAATAACAAACGGACATTTCATATCTTCCAGAATTTCACATGCCTTTTTCATGGTCGGTCCATCATAATTGGACAAGCCTACGTACAGAGCTTTTCCGCTTTGTACTGCTGTATGTAACGCACCCATGGTTTCTTCCAATGGTGTTTCCGGATCCATGCGATGATGATAGAAAATATCTACATAATCCAGTTTCATACGTTTCAAACTCTGATCCAGACTTGCCAGAAGATATTTTCTGCTGCCCCAGTCTCCATAAGGTCCCGGCCACATTTCATAACCTGCTTTCGTACTGATAATCATTTCGTCTCTGTATGGCAGAAAATTTTCTTCTATAATTTTTCCAAAGTTTGCTTCTGCGCTTCCTGGTTCCGGTCCATAATTATTTGCCAGATCAAAATGTGTAATGCCATTATCAAATGCAGTAAAACACATCTGACGCATATTTTCATAAACTCCTGTATCCCCAAAATTGTGCCACAACCCAAGAGATACGGTTGGCAATTTCAAACCACTCTTTCCACAACGCTGGTATTTCATATTGTCGTAACGACTGTTACTTGCCTGGTACATACTTTTTCCTCCTATTTTCTCAAATTCTCCGGGGTAAATCCTAACGGCAGCAATTCCTTCAAAGTATAAACATCATACTGCTCCGTGCTGGTTGCCAATATAATCTGAAATTCATCTGGACGACAAAATTCTGACATCACCTGTCTGCAAGATCCACATGGTGCTGCATAGTCTTTCAGCTCACCCAACGGTCCGCCCACGATGCAAATCGCCTGAAACTCCCGCACACCTTCGCTAATCGCTTTGTAAAATGCAGTTCTTTCAGCGCACATCGTCGAACCATAGGCAGCATTTTCCACATTGCATCCCAAATGAATTTTCCCTGTTTTATCAAGCAAAGCCGCACCCACATGAAACTTCGAGTAAGGTGCATAACAATTCTTTGATGCTCCAATCGCCTGCGTAATCAATGTTTGTATCAAATCTTTCTCCAGAGTCATAGTTTTCATCTTCCTTACCATCTTATTTTTATTCTATCTCACATTCTATGAATCACGATTCGCTGGAAATACAATCCAAAAGATATTTGCCACTTCACAATGTGCAATCTACACCTGCTTTGTCATTTTATCTTTCTTTATCAATTTGCGGATTGCTTCCACTGCCACTCGAATAGCTACATCCGTATCATGGACAATCGGATTGTCCATCTTTGCTTTTTCTCTTTCCTGATTGCCTGCAACTAAAAATACAGAACCAACACGCACTTTCAAGGAACTTCCTACCACAAACAAAGCGGCGGATTCCATTTCAGAAGCAAGACATCCCAACGCCAGCCAGGCATTCCATTTGTTTAACAATTCATAACTGACAGGTTTCGTTTCCGGTGCATGCTGTCCGTAGAAAGAATCTTTACACTGTACTACGCCTACATGATAAGGATGCTGCATTTCTTCCGCCGCCTCCATCAAGGCATTGACTACATGAATGTTAGGAACTGCCGGAAATTCAATCGGGGCGTACTCTCTACTGGTTCCTTCCATGCGAATCGCACCAGTGGCAATCACTACGTCACCGCCTTTTACATTAATATCCATACCACCGCAGGTTCCAATACGAATAAATGTATCCACACCACACATTTTCAATTCTTCCATCGCGATTGCGGCTGACGGACCACCGATTCCTGTAGAAGTTACACTTACCATCTCTCCGTCCAGATATCCCGTATAGGTAATATATTCACGGTTATCTGCTATCAACTGCGGATTATCCAGATATTTGGCAATTTTGACACAACGCTTCGGATCCCCCGGCATGATTACATAACGCCCTACATCACCTTTTCCTACTTGAATATGGTATAACTTATCTTTGTTTTCAGAATAATTCATGCAATCACCTCGTCTTCTCTTATTTCTATTGCAAATATGTTAAATTCATTATATTTTTCAAACTTTTATTAGTTAAATTATATAAAAACAAGCTATTATATGCAAGAAATATATTATCTTCTTAGAATAATATGCACTACTTACACATAAAATAATACAGAAGTATCTAATTCCATACATTTCTTACCCAGTCTATCTCGCATCTTTACCTATAAGAAATCCCTTAGAAAATCGATTAGACTTTACACCAATCTTCCCTTTCCTGTATAATGTACATGAAAGGATGTGATGAAAGTGAGTGAAGAAATGACACGCTTAGAACTTCTAACTTTTTTACTGGCAATGAAAGCATTACTTGA
>JAXJUX010000049.1:0-3858 GCA_036308845.1 Ruminococcus sp. | reverse complement strand
CGGTTACAGATGAATATGAACTGGTATATCCTGCAAGAATTCCGGATAAGAGCACGTTGCTTCCGTATGCAGCACGAATTTGGAGAAGAAAACTGTAATAAGTAAATGGGATGAGTGAAATGAAACAGACAAAAATAAATGATAAAACATATATGTTTGAACAAATGCCGATTCCACAGGCTATTGCGAAGTTGTGTATTCCTACTGTTTTAAGTTCTTTGGTAATGGTATTATACAATCTTGCCGATACATATTTTGTAGGAATGCTGAATGATCCGGTACAAAATGCTGCTGTTACGTTGGCTGCACCGATTTTACTGGCATTTAATGCGGTAAATAATCTGTTCGGCGTGGGAAGTTCCAGTATGATGAGCCGTGCTTTAGGAAGTAAAGACATGGAAACCGTTACAAAAAGTTCGGCATTTGGATTTTATTGTTCCTTATTTTGTGGACTTTTGATTTCTTTGGCAAGTGCACTTTTTATGTCTCCATTGCTACATATGCTGGGTGCAGACACAACAACGTATGAAGCAACGCGTCAGTACATGTTTTATACAGTAACATTGGGGGCGGCGCCATCTATTTTAAATGTAGTTATGGCCTATATGGTTCGCTCGGAAGGTGCAGCTTTACATGCCAGTATTGGAACGATGAGTGGGTGTTTGCTTAATATGATATTAGACCCGATTTTTATATTGCCTGCAGGTCTGAATCTGGGAGCGGCAGGAGCGGGATTTGCTACTTGTATCTCTAACTGTGCAGCTTGTTGTTATTTCTTTGTATTGCTCTATAAAAAGAGAAAAACGACATGTGTGTGTATCAATCCGAAAAAATTCAGTTTCGATAAAAGAATTGTTTCAGGTGTATGTATGGTTGGAATTCCAGCATCCATTCAGAATCTGTTAAATGTGACAGGAATGACTATTTTGAATAATATGGCATCCGGATTTGCAGTAGATGCAGTTGCTTCTATGGGAATTGCACAGAAAATCAATAATATTCCAATGCAGATTGCATTGGGAGCTTCCCAGGGAATCATGCCAATGGTAAGTTATAATTATGCCAGCGGCAATGGCGAACGAATGAAAAAGACGATTACGTTCTATGCAAAATTGATGGTTCCTGCATTATTTGCAATTACAGCCTGCTATTTCATATTTTCTGAGCAATTGATTTGCCTGTTTATGGACAATGAATCAATTATCGTATATGGTTCTCTGTTTTTAAAAGGAATGTGTCTTGGACTTCCATTTTTGTGTATCGATTTCTTGGCTGTTGGTGTATTCCAGGCATTGGGACTTGGAATTAATTCCTTTGTTTTTGCAATTTTGCGAAAACTGGTTCTTGAGATACCGGCACTCTTTCTCTTAAACTGGTTGTTCCCATTATACGGCCTTCCATATGCGCAGGTAATTGCGGAAGTAATACTGGCGATTGCGGCGGTGATCATGCTGCGTAGAATTTTTAAGCAGGTAGATGCACGTGCTGAAAAATACGGGAAACCAGATGAAACAATTGCATAAAGAAAGAGGCGTTCGATTTTGAAAATATTAATGACTGGATTTAATCCATTTGGCGGTGAAACGATGAATCCTGCTTATGAAGCAATAAAAAAATTGCCGGATTTTATATTGGACAGTGAAATTATAAAAATGGAAATTCCAACAGAATTTACCCAAAGTGTTTGTGTACTAAAACATGCAATTGATACCTATCACCCGGATGTGGTTGTAAATGTGGGACAAGCTGGCGGACGTGCGTCCATTTCGCTTGAACGAGTAGCAATCAATCTGGCGGATGCAAGAATACCCGATAATGTGGGGAAACAGCCAGTGGATACCAAATTAATTGAAAATGGTGAAAATGCCTATTTTACAAATCTTCCGGTAAAAGCAATACTGCAGAAGATACGTTCTGAGGGAATTGCCTGTGACTTGTCATATTCTGCGGGAACATATGTATGTAATTGTGTTATGTATCACGTATTGCACTGGATTGCTACGGAATACCCACAAATGAGAGGTGGATTTATTCATGTGCCGTATGTAGAAGAACAGACAAAGGGAAAACCGGAGGGCACACCATGGATGTGTCTGGAGGATATTGTAAAAGGATTAGAACTTGCTGTTGAGGAAATTCTTATATAAATTGATAGTAATTTATATATTAACAGGGTCTTCTATATGTAACTACATATGGAAGTCCCTGTTTTAGTTTTTAAGATATTTTGCAAATCTGTTCCTGAAAAAATGAAACGAATGCAGCAGCCCCTTCGGAAAGCTGACTGTTGGCCAGATAAGCCAAAGAAATTCGCGTAGAAATCTGTGGCTCGATGTCATGAAAGGTAAGCGGGCCATCTGCGTGATGGGTTCTCATATGCTCAATATGTTTGTTTGTGAGAAGTCCCACACATCCGCTTTTTACAATCATATCAAAAATACTTCCCATATAATGAGAATCGTAAACAATATTAGGAACGAAGCCTGCATCCTGACACGCTGCATAACAGAGATTATAAAGGATGGAACTTTTTTTGATGAAACATAACTTTTCTTTTTCCAGATCACGAAGTGTAATAGCACCTTTTTGTGAAAGCGGATTACTGCGTGCAATAACTGCAACCAGATGGTCGGTTATGTAAGGAATGCGAATCAGGGAATCGTCATCTTCTGGAAAATTGTTATTTGGATAGAATGGTTCACGCAAAAAAGCCAATTCGCATTTCTTGGATAACAGCATTTGTTTTAGATATCGACTGTCATTTTCCAAAACATGAAGATTATAGTCCGGAAAAGCGCTCTGATAATTGGAAATTAAATCCGTGATACGGTATTGTTTCATGGAAGATATACTTCCTAAAGTTACCAGACCAAGGTTTTGATTTTGTTTCTGTAAAAGAGCAGTCGTGTATTCTGCTTGCATGCGATTGATGGAACGGGCGTAAGGAAGTAAGGTTTGTCCAAATTCAGTCAATTCTACTTTTCTAGTGGTGCGGTCAAAAAGTGCGACTCCAAGTTCAGACTCCATCGCTTTGATATGTTTGGAAAGGGTAGACTGATTGATAAATAATCGCTCGGAAGCCTCCCAGTAGTTTTTCGTTTCAGCAAGTACAATAAATTCTTTAAAATAGTTAAGATTCATGTTAAGCCCCTCAATATAGTAGTGATCAATAAGAATAAATTGATTCCATTTCTGACTTAATGATAAAAGAAAAGGAATTGCATGTCAACGTTTTATTTTCTAAAATCTATATAGATAATGAATAAATGCAAAGGATGACGTGAATATGAAATTTATTTATTCGTACGTGAAACAGTACAACAAGATGATTCTGACCGTACTTTCCATTAAACTTCTGGGAACGTTTGGTGAACTGCTAATTCCATATGTGTTGGAATATATGATTGATGATGTAGTTCCCCAGAAAATGTTATGGAAAGTAATTTTCTGGGGAGTGATTATGGTAGGACTTGCCTTTATGGTACGTATGCTGAATGTGACGGCAAATCGTATGGCGGTCAAAGTATCAAAACTCAGTATCTACCAGATTCGAAGAGATTTGTTCTGGAAGTCTATTAACCTGTCTGGAAACCAGATTGATGAATTTGGATTACCTTCTTTGACATCCAGAATGACTTCTGACTCTTACAATCTGCAGAGCTTTATCCAATCTATGCAGACACTTGGAATTCGTGCACCGATTTTATTATTGGGCGGAATTACGATTACCATGACGATGGATACTGGACTGGCATCTATTTTGTGTATTATGGCTCCAATCATGATTGTTGTAATTGTTTTTATTTCAAGAAAAGGGATTCCTTTATACGAAAAAGTACAGAGCAGTGTAGATAATAT
>JAXJUX010000048.1:0-21738 GCA_036308845.1 Ruminococcus sp. | reverse complement strand
ATGTTATTGAAAAGCAATAGCAATTATCTGCTGTACTCTCCTGACGAAACAAATGGCGCCGCCGAGTTGATTGTATGTTTTTCATTTCCTTTAAAAATTTATGTTTTCGTAAATGTAACTTATATAGAAAAACGTAAAACATACATCAAAAACTCCTGGGCGCAATTTGTTTCGTGACCAGGATGGAAGGATTCCTATACCATTCCAAAGGCATGGTATAGGAATCCTTCCTTTTTCCCTCCGAATTACAAATACTTAGGAACACAAATCCACTACAAACTGCGGTACCTTTCCTTTTTCGTAGGCCCCGCTTGAACTCCAGATTTCATAATCCTGTTCCGGTATATATTCAATATACACTGTATATTCGTCATCCAGATATTCCATACCATAATAATCAGGAGATAATTCTGAGGTACACACAAGCCCTTCCAGAATTTTTTCAATTTCATCCTTTTCCGTAATTTCCACAGTATGTATTTCTTCTTCTATGGTTTGTTCTGCAGCACCTGCTCTTACTACAACATCTTCCGTTTCTTTCGCTGTGTAATCAATGGATACACTTCTAATTTGTTCTACATCCGGCCATCCCATCTGAAGTTCCACGCCATATGCTTTTATCAATGCACAGGTTTCCACAAAGTCTTCATTTAATGCATAGACACCATCCAGATAGTACGAATAATTATCATCTTCAACCCAATATCTGAAATCCATCGTTCCACTTCCAGGCTGATAGATTTCTTCGTAACTCATATGAGAAAGTTCTTCTCGATAAGTATTTGCGATGTCCTGACGCTGTTTGGTAGATAAATCTTCCAGTGAATAACATCTTCCGTTCATAAAAATATCATCCACCTCAACCTTATTACTAGCAAACATCAAAATTGGAAGCTGTGCATATTTATAAAGAGTTTCTTCGTATAACTGTTTTTCTGCTTCAATCAGTGTATCTGTTGCAATTCGGTATTCTCGTTTTTTGATGGAACCATTTTTCATTTTGTAGACTACAGTTGCCCAACTACAGTCTTCTTCCAACTCACGGTTCAGATTAGAAATTCCTTCCTGGGCCAATGCATACACGCAGTCACCTTGCAATTCCTCTATGTGCTGTTCCAGATATTGAGAAGAGTTATCAACACCGCCTAGCTCATCGCCAAAATTCCAATAACTGTATCGAAACTGCATGGTCATATTTGTAACGCTGTCTCTTTGTGGAATCCACTGATCGTATCCCATCAAATCCAAGGCGAATATCAGACTGATGCCAAGTACGCAGGCAGAACTTCCGAGCGTCCAGATTTTGTGGTCAAAAATACGTTTTCTGTCCAGATGATAAATAATTTCTATTAAAATACCAACCAAAAACAGTGTCAACACCATACCAAACCAGAACCATGCATAATATTGACCATTTCTGGTAAAGCTGTCAAAAATCAAGCCGCCGCCGATTCCCATTGGAAATAAAATGATTGCCTTAATAATTCCTTCCGTCTTAGGAAATACCATGGACTGCTCTGCCCCTTCTGCCGGGCGCTTTTTCATCAGCCACAGACAAATCAACGCACTGAGAATTCCTGTGATAATCAAAACCAACAAGGCTTCTGTCACAAACTTTTCCGCTCCCGAAATCTGAAGATTGGCATGATCCGTAAACGTAACCACGCATCCAATCGGTGACAAATACGGAAGCAATTTGTAAAACAACGTCGTATCCGATACATACGTATCCAAAAACATGATTGGTAATTCCTGCAGCAATGCTAACGTCATCGGTCCGATCACCAACATCACACAAGTTCCCAAAATTCCAGTCAATACTTTTCCAGTCAATAACATAGCAATTGCAGAAAAGAAATAGAAGGCAAGAAATACAATCACATAAACAAGAATTCCTGACAGACCGAAACGAAGTGCTTTCATCGTAAAAATTTCTTTTGTCATTCCAACCAGAAAAATCAAAAGCAAATTCGCAAGATATGGAAGGAAAAACAGTAAAAATGTAGCTGTACTTTCCACAAAAAGCAACTGTTCTCTTTTGATTGGCAGGCAGCCATATAAATCCATTTTTCTACGGGAATGCAGCCATGCAAGACCTGACCATGCACCCAGAATTGCAGCCCCACATACCAAAATCAAAAGATATGGATTGCCATAGCTTACGTATTCTATAAATTCAGAAACTTCATTGTTATAGGATAAAAGTTTTTCTGCATCCTGTAATTGCAACTGATAAATATTCGCTTTACTGTCAAAATACATCATGGCAGCTAAAGGCATAGAAAAGAAAAATGTTAAAAACAGGAGTGCTCCATACCAAATCCTACGTTTCATGGAATCCAGAATCAATTTAAGAAAATAATGCTTTGATGTCATATCCTGCCACCTCCGTTTCACTGATAAATATTTCTTCCAATGTTAATGGAAGTACTTCACAAAATACCGGATGTTTCGCTTCAATTTTCTCTAAAATCTCTGCTCTCGTGCCACGAACAGTCAGCGTCATCAAGGAGCCTCTTTTTTCCAGCTGCAGCACTTCCAATTCCTGAATCAATTGTTGCTTATCTTCCTCTTTTACAACGCATTGTACACGATGAATATTTTCTTTCATGTCCTCCAATTCTTTGGATAGCAAAATACCGCCATTGTACAAAAGTCCCACATGGTCACAGAAATCTTCCAGTTCCCGAAGATTATGCGAAGCAATAATCGGTGTAAAATCCCGGTTCATAATCTCCAATGCAAACAAACTTTTCACAGCCTGACGCATCACCGGATCCAATCCATCAAAAGTTTCGTCGCAGAGCAAATATTTTGTATTTGCACAAAGTCCAAGGAGAATCGACAACTGTTTTTTCATTCCTTTGGAAAATGTATGAATTCTTCGTTTTTCTTCCAGTCCAAATTTGTGCAGAAAATCCATAAAACGTGCTTCGTCGTAACAAGGATAATACATGCGATAATACTCCATCATTTCTTTCGGTGTAGCATTTGGAAAGAAAAAGGAATCATCTGCAATAAAAAATATTTTTTTCTTAACTTCTATATTCTCATACACCGGCTCTCCATCTACCAGAATAACCCCTTCTTCTGGTTTCAGAACACCTGCAATCATGCGAAGCAATGTACTTTTTCCTGCACCATTGGTTCCCACCAGACCAAATACACTGCCTTCCCGAATCTCACCAGAAATACAGTCAACTGCCCGAATTTCACCAAAGCGCTTACTTACGGCTTTCATCTCAATCATAAGTTACTCCTCC
Source organism: Ruminococcus sp. (assembly GCA_036308845.1). Taxonomy (GTDB): domain Bacteria; phylum Bacillota; class Clostridia; order Lachnospirales; family Lachnospiraceae; genus Oliverpabstia. The sequence goes on along the minus strand of JAXJUX010000048.1, from coordinate 18,475 downwards.
TCCCAAACCAAGTCTAACTGTCTTTGAAATTCCTCTTTTTCAATCCCAAAATTTTTTCCCTTTTTAACTATTTCTCTGTATTCCTGCCAGAAAACACGTTGTTTTTCCAACAACAAAGAACTTTTACCAGATACAAAATTCCCCCTGCCCTTCACGGGATAAATGTACCCTTGCTGTTCCAATATGCTGTATGCTTTTTGTATCGTGTTCGGATTGATTGACAATTCCACGGCCAGTTTTCTTACAGAAGGCATCTGTTCATCTGCTGCTAATACACCATTTAAAATCAGGATTTGAAACTTTTCCACAATCTGTTCATAAATTGGTCTGCGATCCTGATAATCAATAACAATCATAGATATCCTCCTTTCTGCATCAAGTGTACTATTTCATTTAGTACACTTACATTATAAAAAAACGCAAGGAAAAATACAACTGTATTTTTCTTACGTTTTTCTAAATATTCCCAATCACATATTCTTTCAATAACGCAATTCCTTCTCGTACCATATAATGAACAATCAAAATAGACCCTGTCGGTGCCGGAATTCCATATACATTTTCATATCCCTGCTTTTTTGCGAGGCTCATACTACGAAACACATGAAAATTATTGGTAACAATACCGACAGCTTGTTCTTCGTTTTCCACAATTTTTTTACTAAACTGCAGGTTTTCCACAGTCGTTGTCGATGCATCCTCAATAAAAATCCTATCTTTTTCCAATCCTTTTTCCAACAAATATTGTTTCATACACTCTGCTTCGGAAATCTCTTCCCCTGTACCCTGGCCGCCAGTTAAAATCGCTTTGGTTTCAGGATTTTCCTGCAAATACGCAAATGCCTCATCCAGACGCATACGAAGTGCCCTACTTGGAACCGTTCCATTTACTTTACATCCCAGAACCATAATGTAGTCCAGATTCGCCGGCGGCACTTGTCGCATTCCGGATACAATTGCCCCTTCCGATACAATAAAGACTGCAATTCCTGCCAAAAGCACCATTTTTCCCATATGTTTAACCCATACTGGCAACATCTCACAACCATGAACAAACCAAGGATGTTCCCAAATGCCTGCCAGAGCAAGAAAAACCACACCGCCAAGCAGCCAGATCCAAATGATAGACAAGCCAAAGCCACCATATAGCACACTTGCCAAATAGTATCCTAGACATAAAATTCCCAACAACAACAAAATAATTTTCACAATGTCTCCTTTCCGTCTGATGACTGAACGATATTCTCCACTAAAACCTTTCTCTTTATTTGTAATTTGAATTGCTGCGCCTTCCAACGAATTACAAATACATATAATAAAAGGACGGTAGAATCACTTCTCCGCCCTTTTGTATTCATTCTTATCTTCCGCAGCACTGTTTGTATTTTTTACCACTTCCGCATGGGCAAGGATCGTTTCTTCCGATTTTTGCACCTTTTACGATAGTTCCGGATTTTTTCTGTTCCAGATACAGTTCTTTTTTACGTTCTGCTGTGAAAATTTCATCCCACATTGGCAGTTCATACAGCCAGTCTGCTTTTGCATCTACCATGTTTTTGTAAAGCAATTCTTTTTCAAATCCAAGATTTACTACGGTATCTTCTTCCATTTCTTCGATTGGATTTTTTTCTTTCAAACTGTCATTGATACCATCCAGGAAACCTGTCATAGTCAAAATGTCAATATTATATTTTTCAGCTAATTCTTTTACAGTACCAGTTACAACTTCATCTGGATTTGTCAGAAGCTGTTCATAGATACCTTTTTCAATCATGAAATAGTTTGCCCAAAATTTCTGAAGTTTTCCCTTATCTGCCTGCTGAGAATACGCAATGTCTCTCCACTGTTTTAATAAAGCCATTATTTATTTCTCCTTCGATTCGTCTTATTCACTCCCGCATCAAACAGATGCAGAAATCTATACAGATTGTTGTATCCGCTTCGTATAGTATAAACGAATCATCCCTGTTTTTCAAGCATTATAAAAAAAGAATCTCGCATAGCGAGATTCTCTGCGCGCGAGTGGACTGCAAAGCAGTAACTTCCTCTCCACGAGCTGCGCATCTTACGAGCGAAGCGAGTTTTTAATATCATACGAGGAAACTCCGTACAATTTGAATTTTCACATAATTTAGAGTAGTTTTCTCGTATGATATCAAAAAAGTGAGTACCGATTATTTTATCTTCGATACTCACTTACTAATTGTTAGGTTCTATCATTGGTTAACCTCTCTTTCTTAGATTATTCAGTTTTTACTTAAGTTTTTGTTGGACTGTACCTGCCTTTTCATAAATTTCGTTTTGAGGTATTACGCTAAATTTTGATTGGTCTGTACCTACCTTTCATAATCTTTTTTCTGGGTTTTGATTATACTTCTGGTGGTTTGTACCTTCCTTTACTTAATTTTGTTTTGGGGTGTTACTTTAAATTTTGATTGGTCCGTACCTTCCTTTCATAATATCGTTTTGAGGTATTGCTTTAAATTTTGATTGGTCCGTACCGCCTTTCATAATATCGTTTTGGGGTATTTCGTTAAACTTCTGGTGGTCTGTACCTTCCTTTACTTAATATCGTTTGGGGTATTTCGTTAAATTTTGATTGGTCCGTACCTTCCTTTCATAATATCGTTTTAAGGTATTACTTTACGTTTCTGGTGGTGTATACCTTCCTTTCAAAAAATTACGATTCCTTTGTTTCTTTTGATTTAATATTAAATCTTGTTTTCTTTTGTTGATACAATAATAACTCATGTCTCTCAATTTGTCAACTACTATTTTAAATTATTTTTTAGTTTCTGTTTATTGTATTTATTTTGTATATTTTTCTGACTATTTCAAATTAATATTTTTCATTTTCATGTATAACAAAGCATCATACGGTTATACTTCTACTAGCTGATAAAGAGTATCGTATGCCATAACATTTATCAGCACAAACAATCCGCTTGTCAAATCCCCCTTTTGACAGTCGGTACAAAAGACAAGTGAAATACTTATCCTCCCCTTTTCCCCCGGATGTGTACGTCTGGGGGATTTTTCTTTTCATTCACAATAGAAAAAGATGCCTGCTTTCCACAGACATCTTTTCTATATCCTATTTATTATGCAAAAAATTTGTCATAGATTCCAAACGCAAAGATAAACAATACGATCAATGGCAGAATATATGTGCAATATACTCTCATCCAATTCTGAATTTTTGCACCTTTTCCGCTGTTTGCTTCTTTTACAAAGTTATCCCAGCCCCATCCTTTTTTAGATACACAGAATATCAGATATACCAGAGATCCAAGTGGTAATAAAATATTACTTACCAGGAAGTCTTCGAAGTCAAGCACTGCACCGCCGAAAATAGCAAATCCATCCCATGACCATACATTATATCCAAGTACACATGGCAAAGACAACGCAATCAGCAGCACCAGATTAACAATACTGGATTTTTTACGGCTCCATCCTTTGATATCCATCCAACAGGAAATGATATTTTCAAATACAGCAAATACAGTAGATAATGCTGCAAATGACATAAAGATGAAGAACAAGCTTCCCCACAGACGTCCCATGGACAGTTTATTGAAGATATTTGGTAATGTAATAAAGATCAATGATGGTCCGGAAGTCTGGTCTACATTGTATGTAAAGCATGCTGGGAAAATAATCAATCCGGAAGTAATCGCAACAAAGGTATCCAGAACCGCAATATTGATAGATTCACCCAACAGGGATCTTTCTTTCCCAATATAACTTCCGAAAATTGCCATTGCTCCGATACCAAGACTCAAAGTAAAGAATGCCTGATTCATCGCCATTACCAAAGTATTGATAATACCCGTTTCCTTCATTCGTTCAAAGTCAGGAATCAGATAAAAACTCAAGCCTTCTTTTGCCCCATCCAGCGTAAAGCTGTTGATTGCCAATACAACCATGATACCAAGAAGTGCAATCATCATCACTTTTGTAACTTTTTCCAGACCGTTCTGAAGTCCCATAGAACATACTACGATACCCAGAACACATACAACTACCATCCAGAATCCCATAACCAGTGGCTGTCCCAGCATTTCGCTGAATACTCCGCCAACCTGTTCGGAATCCATACCTACAAATTTTCCAGTTGCTGTCAGATAAAAATAATGCATCATCCAGCCGGCTACTGTTGTGTAGAACATCATAAGCAGATAACATCCAATCAATGTGATGTATCCGTGAATATGCCATTTTTGTCCAGGTTTCTGAAGTGCCTGATAAGCTTTTACAGGGCTTTTCTGGCTGGCACGTCCAACAGCAAATTCTATTGTCATGATCGGCAATCCCAAAATGATCAGGAACAGGAAATAAAACAGTACGAATGCACCGCCGCCTCCCTGTCCTGCAATATATGGGAATTTCCATACATTACCGATACCAATTGCGCATCCAGCGGAAATCAAAATAAATCCCAGTCTGGATCCAAGTTTTTCTCTTTCTTGCATTTTGCCTCCCTCACGTATCATTCGATGAAGATACGATTAAATATTTATGAACAGATATCAACAGAAGCAAGGGAAACAACAGCCACCTGAGCATAACATGTTCAGACACAGACACTGGCAGCAACAATTGCCAAGTCCGCTTCCTGAACGCTCATAGCCGTATCCGGTTCCCATATCCTGATACCATTGTCCACCTGATTGTAATTGCTGATATAGACGCTGATACTGCATATTGGATGGTTCCATCTGTACAGCCATTCTTGCATCTTCCATCGCACTTGCGGTATTCCCCATACCTGAATTTGCTACGGCATGGTAATAATACCATTCTCCATCTTTTTCCGTCATGTTGTTGAGCACGTTCAGTGCTTCCCTAAAATGACGGGCATTAATATAGTTTGCTGCAGCACGCATCTGCATACTTCTCTGATCATTTTGAGTCTGGTAACCACCATAAGAATTACCACCAAAATCACCATACCAGGAATCCTGACCACTTGTGCCACGTTCCCTCTCTTTTACGATTTGATCGTATGCCTGCTGCACTTGTTTGAATTTTTCCTCTGCCTCGGCTTTATTCGGATTATTAATATTCGCATCCGGATGATATTTTCTACTCAAAGTACGGTATGCTTTTTTGATTTCATCCATATCCGCCGTCCGGGAAACACCCAAAACACTGTATGGGTCTAACATTCTTCTTCTCTCCTCATTTTCTAACACACAAAGTTATATTTCACAGCAATTCCATTTCTATACGAAACGGTTATTACTTTTCTTTGTCAGAACATTTCTGCTTTAATTTGTTATCAAATTGAACCCAAATACCAGAATACAATATATTTCGCAAAATGTCTACATATTCTATGATAGGAAGTTTCTCAAATTGTCTGGAACCCTCTGCTACGATCATCATTAATATCTGTCTTACACGCTGCGGAAAATCTTCTTCCTGAGAAATACCAATCCATGGATTATAATTTTTTGTCTTTCTGTCTTTTTCCACATCGTCAAAAGCATCCATCAGATAAATATATTTTCCCATCGCATATCCAATTTTTCGTAAAGTTTCTGCCCAGCAATCTTCTTTCCACACATAGATTTCTGCAAACAGTTCTCCTGTATATCCGGATGCCAGATCCAGATTGCTGCTGTTTTCTTTTTCACATTGATGCAGTTTTTCCAAATATACTTTAATCGCTTCTGCCTGTCTCGGATATGTTTCTTTCAGGCGTTTTACTTCTCTTTTGACAGCTTGCGAAAGAACCAAACCTCCTGCTTTTTTCTCATCTTCCCAATCATCACGCAGATTATAATAGCTGAGCAGGACATTCATATCTGCCGTATACTTTGTCAGCTCATTTCGATAAGACAAATGTTTTTTTACCGGATGGAGAGCGCAAAAATGCATCTCTTCCTTCGGCATTTCTTCATATAATCCAGTAAGCAGAATTGCCAGAAATGTCATATCATACGTCAAAGACAAACGACTTACCTGCCCATGATATTCTTTTAAATCCTGGCAAATCCCACAATAAAATGCTCTATATTTTTTATAATCTTTGATTTTCAGTTCATCTACATTCGTTGTTATATATCCAAACATGCAATCGCCCCTTATGTTCTCTTAATAAAGTCATTATTACATTTTGGACAGTGAATCGAAATAGCACCCTTTCCTTTCGGAACACGTACTTTTTGTCCACAGGTAGGACATTTAAAAATACGGTGATTTGGGTCTTTTTTTCGATTAAAAATTCCACTGAATTTTCTTTGTAAATCGTATTTTATGCGGATAAATTTTTGATTTTCTGCATAGCGGGCAGAATGGTTTTTGGAAAATGCACGAAAATATACGGCAAAAATCATGATCCATACCAGGATGTTCAAAATAGAACTACGCAAAAAAATGGACAGCAGCATACATACCAGCATGGCATTCATCAGAAATTGGTTGAACTGATCCATTCCATATCTTCCCTGCATAAACCTCGCAATTTTGTCTCGTAAACGATTCATAAATACTCTCCTTTTCTTTCTAATAGCCTGTTTAACAGTATTCTTAATCACTTACTTTAAGCCTTTTATGTACTAAAAACAAGAAAAGTTTTATAAAGAATCTATAAAGAATCACCTATAAATATATTCTTACAACTAGCCAAGCAACACATGTAACGCATCTGTTGCCTGTTCGTAATTTTCGAACAAGATTCCTTTCATTCCTGCTTGCACAGCACCATCGATATTAGACTGGCGATCATCCAAAAATACACATTCGTCTGGATTCAAATGATACTTTTCGCATAAATATGCATAGATTTCTTTTTCCGGTTTGATGTATTTGCATTCGTAAGAAAATACCGCACCATCCATAAATGGAAGAAATGCCATTTTATCTTCTGTCTGCTGATAGGTATATTCTGCATAATTTGAAAGAATATACAACCGATATCCTCTCTCTTTCAGATCAGCCATCCAATCGATTACATATGGAAATAGTTCAATGCTGTCTCCAACCTGTCGATGTGCCCTCACAATCTGTTCTTTATACGCTGGATTGTTTTTGACAAATCCCTCTACCAGTTCTTCTGTTGACAATGCCCCTCTGTCTGATTCTTCCCACAATGGGTTCTGGAACATTGCTGCATTTACTGCTTGTCTCGTTGTTTCATCATACCCCAATATTTTTTCCATATAAGTATCCGGATCATACGATACCAGCACTTTACCCACATCAAAGACAATATTTTTTATCATACCATTCTCACTTTCTGCCTTTTAAATATTTATAAACCAGCATATATGCATAAATCACTACTGGAACCGCGATTGTGCAAAAAACGGATGCCATCAACCATTCTGTCGCATTCGGACTGTCTGACAATGCAAAAAACAGAGTCGCTGCATACATAAGCACAATCAAAACAACTCCTGCAAGTGCCAGAATTCTCTGTACTTTTTTCATAGACATTATCCTTTCTCTACGTTATACACGATTATATTTTCTATCCTTTTTTAGATACGTTTTGATATTATACCACAATCTCAAAAAACATGGTATACTATTCCATATTTTTCACAATTGCTGAAACTATGAATACTGCTATCTTTCAAAGATTATAGCCGAAATGATTATTATTTTATATTTACGAGGTGCCTTATGACTACTGTTTCCAACCAACATCCGCTTCGCCCGATTGCCCATATACACAGTGATTTTCCTTCCAAATTTGGAATTCCAAGACAAAGCAGTATTGTCTCTTCCTTAAAAGCAACCATTATTTTTGAACCGGAATTTCAAAATCCGGATGCCTTACGTGGACTCGAAGAATTTTCCCATATCTGGTTAATCTGGCAATTTTCTCAATCCATCCGCGATACCTGGTCACCAACGGTCCGTCCACCAAAACTTGGTGGAAACGAACGCAAAGGCGTATTTGCAACTCGTTCTCCATTTCGACCAAATCCACTGGGATTATCCTGTGTGCGTCTGGAAAGAATCGAATGGGACACTCCTGACGGAGCCGTTTTGCACATTTCCGGTGCAGACTTAATGGATCAAACACCAATTTACGATATCAAGCCATATATTCCTTATGCGGATTGTCACCCTGATGCAACGGGAAGTTTTTCGGAAAAACATAAAAATGATCGTCTGCAGGTATGCATTCCTAACGAATGGAAAGCAAAAATTCCCGAAAAATACATGGAAAGCCTTTGTGAGATTCTTGCTTTGGACCCACGTCCTGCGTATCAGCATGACCCAGATAGAGTTTATGGTTTTCCTTATGCAAATATGGAGATTAAATTTATAGTACAAGGACAGATATTGACTGTTTGTAATGTGGAATTCATGGATTAAATCTTTGGGAATCTATGACTTTGCAAATATTTTCTATCGTTTCATCATCAATTCCACTTCATCTTTATATGGAATAGACGGTGATGCTCCATTTCTCGTAACTGTAATTGCCGATGCACAAGCGCAGCGGTTCAGGTTATCTTCTATGGATAATCCTTCCAAAAGCCCAGCTATAAAATAGCCGGTAAATGTATCACCTGCTGCGGTTGTGTCAACCGCTTTTACTTTATAAATTGGCTGTTTGACACAAATCCCCTGTTCAGCATACACAGAGCCTTCACTGCCCAAAGTCAAAACTATTTTTGCCTTCGGATATTTTTCCAATAAGACCTGTAAAATATCTTCTGGCTCTGTGTACCCAGTCATCTGTTCTCCTTCGATTTCATTCAAAAGAAAATAGGAAACCTTGCTCATATCACAGGAATCCAAATGAGAATCAAACGGTGACGGATTCAAAATAATACACATTCCTTTTTCATAAGCCCGATCTATGATATATCCCAATTCACTGATTTCGTTTTGCAGTAAGAGATAATCGCCTTCTTCAAACGTTTCCAAAACCTGATCAACAAACGTCTTATCGATTTGACGGTTTGTTCCTCCATATAACAAAATACAATTTTGTCCATTCTCGTCTACCTGAATGATGGTATGTCCACCTTTTCCAGACATTTGTCGGATACAGGTACGGTCAATTCCATATTCGTCACAGGCATCCAAAAATCCACTTCCATCCTCCCCAATCATTCCTGCATGAAACACGGAAACACCAGCTTTTGCCAACGCCACTGACTGATTAAATCCCTTTCCACCCAGAAAAATATCCATATCTAGTGAGCTTTGTGTTTCTCCAGGCTTCAGGATTTGCTTTACTTGATATGTATAATCTACATTTAATGAGCCAAAATTCAATATTTTTTTCTGCATAAAAACCTCCGGCGTCATTTGTTTCGTTTGGAGCATAGCAGATAATTGCTGCTGCTTTTCAGAAGCATCGGGGAACAGCGAGTTCGAAAATCATCTTCTTAGATTGACTTTGGCGCGAAGGCGTTCCTGAGCGTCAATTTAGTCAATCTTAGAAGATAGTTGAGAAGGAGCGGCCTGTTTCTGAAAAGCAGCAGCAATTATCTGCGTCCCCAAAACGAATTACAAATAAGCATATCTTACTATATTATAAAACAACCCAGGCACAATACCTGGGTTGTAATCTCTTTCTTATTAGCGATAAATAATATCATCTCTTCCTGGTCCATTGGAAACCATAGTGATAGGGAATCCGATTTTTTCTTCCACGAATTCGATATATTTTCTACAGTTTTCTGGCAGGTCTTCGTATTTTTTGATACCACGGATATCGCATTTCCATCCTGGCAGAACTTCCAGAACTGGTTTTGCTTTTTCCAGCAGATGTGTTGTTGGGAATTCTGTAGTTACTTCACCGTCGATTTCATAACCTACGCATACTGGAATTTCATCCAGGTAGCCTAAAACATCCAATACAGTGAAAGCTACATCTGTAGTTCCCTGCATACGGCATCCATATTTGGAAGCAACAACGTCAAACCATCCCATACGTCTTGGACGTCCTGTTGTTGCACCGTATTCTCCGCCGTCTCCGCCGCGGCGTCTCAGTTCGTCTGCTTCTTCTCCAAAGATTTCAGAAACAAATGCACCTGCACCTACAGCACTGGAGTATGCTTTACATACAGTAATAATTTTCTTGATTTCGTATGGTGGAACACCTGCTCCGATTGCTCCATATGCAGCTAATGTAGAGGAGGATGTTACCATTGGGTAAATTCCATGATCAGGGTCTTTTAAGGAACCTAACTGACCTTCCAGAAGAATTTCTTTTCCTTCTTTTAATGCATTCCACAGGAACAGGGAAACATCACAAACGAATGGTGCAACCATTTTTTTGTATGTCATCAGTTCTTCGAAAATTTCTTCTGGTTTTAATAATGGTTTATGATATAAATGTTCTAATAAAACATTCTTTGTTTCGCAGATTCTTTCAACTTTTTCTTTCAGCGCTTCTTCATCAAATAATTCGCTTACCTGGAAACCGATCTTAGCGAACTTGTCTGAATAAAATGGTGCAATACCTGATTTGGTAGAACCAAAGGATTTTCCACCCAGACGTTCTTCTTCGTACTGGTCAAATAAAATATGATAAGACATAACCATCTGTGCACGGTCAGAAACCAAAATCTTTGGCATTGGAACGCCTTTATCCACAATACTCTGCACTTCTTTAAACAAAACTGGTACATTGAGTGCCACGCCATTTCCAATAACACTTGTAGTATGATCATAGAACACACCTGATGGAAGTGTATGTAATGCGAACTTTCCATAATCATTTACGATTGTGTGACCAGCATTTGCACCACCCTGGAAACGTACAATAATGTCAGCTTCTTTTGCTAACATGTCCGTAATCTTACCTTTTCCTTCGTCTCCCCAGTTTGCTCCAACAACAGCTTTAACCATATAGCTACCTCCTAACGGATTTTTAACGATCCTCGATAATCTTTTATACTTGGAATCATACCTCTATAAAGAATTGTATCTTCCATACACAAGTAATTATCCAAAAAACATGCATATACATTATACTCCTATTTTATGCAATTCACAACATAAATTTATGGAAATACAGGAGTTTTTTAGTATAATTACTCATTTTCAATCATAATCTGACACGCCTTCATTGCCTGCAATGCAATTTTGTGGCTTTCCGGCGTTACCCCTGCACAGCAGGAAGCATCTACGCGAATCTGCGTTTCCGGCAGAAACGCTTTCAATAGCATCGCATTGGAAATCACACAAATATCAGTGCAAACGCCAACCAAAGTAATCACATCAATGGATTCTTCTTCGTTTTCTTTTTTCATACGCAAAGCCAGTTCTTCGGAACCGAATGTAATTTTATCAATGGCATCTTCCTTGCGAAGTTTTTCCAGTTCCGGACAAATTTCCCAGCCTTTTGTATTCTTGATACAATGAGGCACTGGAAGATTTTTTCCTTCCTGTGTTTCCATATAGTTTTCCCCATGTGTATCTCTTGTAAACAGGACTTTTCCACCAAAATTTTCTATTTTTTCTTTAATTTTCGGTCCAACCGCAACCGCTTCTTTGCTGCCAAGTGCACCGTCTATAAAATCATTTTGCATATCGATAACGAGTAAAATATGATTCATGCTACTTCCTCCTTTTCTTTTTATGCTGATAAAGCAGAAAACCCCGGGGACATTCCCGGGGTCAAATTTCTCGTATTAAACGTTGATTTCTGCAGTCATACCTAACAGTTCTTTATTTTCATCCAGTACAGGCTGAACTACATTTTTCAGGAATGCATCTACCTGAACTGCTGCACGACCTGTATATTTTGCAGGATCCATTGTTTCCTGTAATTCTTCCAAAGTCAGGTTGAATGCAGGATCAGCAGCGATCAGTTCTAACAGGTTATTATCTTTTCCTTCCACTTTTACATTTTTTCCAGCTTCCATAGAAAGTTCACGAATTCTTTCGTGCAGTTCCTGACGGTCTCCACCCATCTTTACAGCGTCCATCATGATATTTTCTGTAGCCATGAATGGAAGTTCGGAACGCAGTCTCTTTTCGATTACTTTTGGATATACTACCAGTCCGTCTACTACGTTCATACACAGATCCAGGATACCATCGATAGCCAAGAATCCTTCTGGAATGGAAAGACGTTTGTTTGCGGAGTCATCCAGAGTTCTTTCAAACCACTGTGTTGCAGATGTAATAGCAGGATTCAGAGCATCTACCATAACAAATCTGGACAGGGAAGCAATTCTTTCACTTCTCATAGGATTTCTCTTATATGCCATAGCGGAGGAACCAATCTGGCTCTTTTCAAATGGTTCTTCTACTTCTTTCAAATGCTGCAGCAGACGAATATCGTTAGAGAATTTATGAGCACTTGCTGCAATACCAGCCAGTACATTCAATACTCTTGTGTCTACTTTACGGGAATATGTCTGTCCAGATACTGGATAACATTCTTTGAATCCCATTTTTTCAGCGATCATTGGATCGATTTTGTCGATTGTTTCCTGATCACCTTCAAACAATTCCAAAAAGCTTGCCTGTGTACCTGTTGTTCCTTTAGAACCTAACAGTTTCATAGTGCTCAGCACATAATTCAAATCTTCCAAATCCAGCATAAATTCCTGCATCCACAGAGTAGCACGTTTTCCAACTGTTGTTGGCTGTGCTGGCTGGAAATGTGTAAATGCCAGTGTAGGCTGATTTTTCTGTTCTTCTGCAAATTTTGCCAGTTCAGCAATTACGTTAACCAGTTTTTTCTTAACCAGTTTCAGAGCTTCTGTCATTACGATAATGTCTGTGTTATCGCCTACGTAACAGGAAGTTGCTCCTAAATGGATAATTCCTTTTGCCTTTGGACACTGTACACCATATGCATATACGTGAGACATAACATCATGACGAACCTGACGTTCTCTTTCTTTTGCCACATCATAATTAATATCATCTTTATGTGCTTTCAGCTCATCAATCTGTTCCTGTGTGATTGGCAGGCCTAATTCCATTTCTGTTTCTGCAAGTGCGATCCACAGTCTTCTCCATGTACGAAATTTCATATCTGGTGAAAAAATGTACTGCATTTCTTTGCTTGCGTATCTTTCAGATAAAGGACTTACGTATCTATCAGTTCCCATCGTGTATTCTCCTCTTACTTTCATTTTATCATCTCACGTGCCAAACACCGACACGACATAATTACGATAAAATTATATAATACCTCTCGGAGAAGTTCAAGTTTAGTTCTGATGAAATTTACCTAAAAATTCCTTCATTCTTGTGTGATTTGCATTAAATACCTCCTCTGGTGTTCCTTCCAGTGCCACCAGACCCTTATCCATAAAGATAATTCTGTCGGAAATATTTTTCGCAAATTCCATTTCGTGCGTAACAATTACCATCGTAATATCCAAATCAGCCAAAGATTTGATAACCTTCAAAACCTCTCCTGTAAGTTCCGGGTCGAGGGCAGATGTTGGTTCATCAAAAAACAGAATCTTTGGATTGAGTGCCAATGCTCTCGCAATAGCCACACGCTGACACTGACCACCGGATAACTGGAATGGATATGCATCCTCTTTATCGGAAAGTCCCATTTTGGCCAGCAATTCTCTTGCTTCTTTGTACACCTCTTCTTTATCTCGTTTCTGAATATGAATCGGTGCATCTGTTATATTTTTCATCACGGAATAATGTGGAAACAGGTTAAAATTCTGAAATACCAATCCAAAACAGGACTGAATCTGTTTTAATTCCTGTTTTTTCGGAAATACAGGTTTTCCATTTTCCACCCATGCTGCTTTTTGTCCCAAATAAGTAATGGTTCCGTCATCAACGGTTTCCAGCATGGTCGCGCATCGAAGAAGCGTGGATTTACCGGAACCGGAAGGCCCGATAATGGAAACGATTTCACCTTCGTTTACAGAAAGTGAAATATTTTTCAATACTTCCACTCCATCAAATGATTTTTTAATATTTGTCATTTCTAATAAAGCCATGCGGTACCTCCTAACGATAATAATTCAGTTTCTTTTCGATCATTTCCATCACCCATGCAACGACTGCGTTAAATATGTAATAATATACACCTGCAATGATAAATGGCATGATGGTTGTCTGTGCTGCGGCAATCTGTTTTGCAACTGCAAACATTTCGATATAGGAAACAGAATATACCAAAGATGTATCTTTTACCAATGTAATAACTTCATTTGTCACAGACGGAAGCACAATTTTGATTACCTGCGGCAATACAATTTTGATAAATGTCTGCTGCTTGTTGTAACCCAAAAGCTGTGCAGCTTCGTACTGTCCTTTTGGAATAGATTCGATACCGGAACGATAGATTTCTGCAAAATATGCAGCGTAGTTCAGAGAGCATCCCAATAAAATCGCTGTAAATTTGTATCCTCCAATATTCATGCCCCACAAATAATACGGTCCGAAATACCAGATCAACAACTGCAGCATCAATGGAGTTCCTCTCATAATAGAGATAAATACTTTTACAAACCAGCTAATTGGTTTGAAGCGGCACTGTCTTCCAAAATATACCACCAAACCCAGCGGCAGTGAAAACAGTAATGTCAACGCAAAAATCAGACCGGTTTGCCCAAACCCGGCTGTCAATTCACGAATGATTACACTTAAACTCATAACTTTCCTCCTTATTTTCTTCCTTCATCTTCTTCGTCCAAGCCCTCTCAACGATCGTTTTGCAGAGAACTCATAAAGCACGAAATACCCCCGGAAAGACTTGCCTCCCGGAGGGTACTGATTTTTCTTTATTCTGCTTTTAATGTTACCATATCAGCAATTTCATATTTTTCTGCCAGTTCAGCAACTGTTCCGTTATTTGCCAGTTCCTGCAGTGCTGCATTTACTGTATCACACAGTTCCTGTCCGTCAGATTTTCTAAATCCGATTGCGTACTGTTCTGTATTCAGTGTTTCGTCCAGAATCATGAATCCTTCGCCTCTGGAGTTTAACTGATATTTTGCAACACCGATATCAATTGCAAGTGCATCCAGTGCTCCAGCCTGCAGTTCTGTAAAAGCTGTGTTGTAATCAGCAAATTCATTCAGAGAACCGAAAGTATCAGCCAGTGCTTTCTGTCCGCCTTCTTCTTCACTCTGCAGTAAGGAAAGAGCTGCGGAAGCCGCCTGTACACCAACCGTTTTTCCAGCAAGATCTGCTAAGGAAGCAATACCGGAATCTTCTGCAACAACGATAACCTGACTGTTATCTACGTATGGTACAGAGAATGTATAATCATCTTCACGACCATTCATGGTAAATCCGTTCCAAATACAGTCAATGTTTCCGGAATTCAATTCCATATCTTTAGAATCCCAGTTGATTGGCTGTTTTACCAGTTCCCAACCTTCCATATCACAAACTGCCTGTGCCAGTTCCAGGTCAAATCCTGTGTATTCACCATTTTCATCCATGTATCCGTATGGTGGGTATTCTGCGTCAAAACCTACAACAAATTTTGTTGTTTCAGAAGAAGTATCCGCTGCGTCAGCGTCATCTGCGGTATCTTCTGCTGCTGTATCACTTGTTTTAGCTGTATCTTTACTTCCACCACATCCGGCAAAAACTCCTGCAACCATAACAGTTGCTAACAATACACTAAGTACTCTTTTTTTCATAATATATCTCCTCCACTTTTTTGTGTCTCGTATTTTTAGTTCGCTAACACTCTATCATACTAAAGTGTTCGTGTCAACACTTTTTTATCTAAATTTTGCAAAAACAAAGAGTACATTGTCCCTCTCGCCAATGTACTCTTAACCATACAATCAATACCCAGTATTCTTATGATATTCACTCGTCAGTCGATTCAGCATCGCTTCAATCGCCTGCTGGTATCCTTCTGTATCGCCCTGCCCTTTTAATTCCAGAGCCTGCGCATATTCCTGACCATCTTCTGTCTGGAATAATTCTTCTGCCGCAGTTTCTACTTCCTCAAAAATTTCATCTCTACGTTCATCATCAACCCCAAGTTCCAATGCCTTCTTTTCAAAGGCGCCAATCCCTTCGCTGATATAAACAGCATATAAATAACTTGTGATGGATGCCATCGTATGAAGATGCTCATAGGATTTTTCGAAACAAAAAACTGCTTCTTCCATTTGGAACAATCTGGCATAGGCACAACCCATGTTATGATAAATCTTTCCAATAAACTGGGTTCCCAGATGATCGTTACTCTCCTCCGTCTGCTGGGATTTTTCAAAAATTGCTTTCTGATAGACTTTAATCGCATTGACATATTTGCCATGTTCCATCAGATAATCGCCTTTTAATTTTTGTCTGAGTACCTCTGGTTCCTGTGCAAATTTATGTATGCGCTGATTCAATTTACGGAATTCTTCCATGGAAAGATAATTGATTTCTTTGAAAACCGGAAGGATAAAATCACCCAGTTTCACTTCGTCATCCAACATGCCATACAATCTCTGTGCCAGCTTTTTCAGACCCAGCTCGTCTCTCAGCCAAAAACACAATTCTTCATTAATAATCGTTTCATCCAGAAGATACATATTGTGATAGAAATAAAAGCAAAGTTCTTCAATGGAATAAATATTGGTACTGATATTTTCTATATAGTAAGGCACTTTCGCCCGTTTTACCTGACATAAAATATAACCGCTCATTCCACCACTCCTTATCCGATCATTGTTTCTTTCCAAATCATACCCGTTGCCGGATACATTTCACCAAATCCCAAATCTTCTGCCTCTATCCTACAGCGATTGGCTGATTCAAATTCCAGATGCAGACGCAGTCTGGTGGCTTTTGCAGGACGTTCCGGCAATCCCGGAAGATCCATGCTATAACGCTCACGTCTGGTATTTTCTATATTGGTTACGATAAATTCCAGTTCCTTTTTGTCATCCAGAATGATTTCACAATCTCCCATGGCTTCATACCAGTTCACACCGGCAGAAATCAACGTATGATATGCGCAGCTTCCATATACCGTCATTTCCATTCCGATGTTTAATCGAACCAGATCATTTCCCGTATACAGATAGCCTTTCAGATTACGTTCTTCCACTTTTTCCTTTGCCGCATAGCAGGCACCTTTCACAAACAGATTGTTGCCATAAAATACGTGTCTCTGGTTTCGGCACAAAAGCGGAATCGAGCGAACCGCCCATTCTTTATCAAATCCATCTCCCACAAGGAAAATGCTGGAAAATACATCATTTCCAAGTGATTCCTGAATCAACTGATAAAAATCAAAATCTCGTTCTACAGGTTCTTTGTTCAATGTCATTCGTTTTCCACGCTTTACCTGCACCTGCATTGGCTTCGTTTTTCGGTCGATTTCCATGCGGGAGCAGAACACATCGTCCTGATCAAAGGTAAACATAGCAACATTTCTGCTGAAAATCTCCGGTTTCTGATACATCGTATGATAATAGAAACTTTCTTCATAATCCTGTAAAAAGCAGCGATTTTGAGAAAATCCAATATATTTGCACGCTGTACGGATATTTTCCACCAAAGTTTTATTCAAATGCGGCGTGGTTATCATGAATCCGCTGATACTTTTGAGCGGATCCGGAACGCCGAGAATTCTTAATGCTTTACTGATAAAAATACCAAGCAATTCCCCCACATTACGCTCCTGATTTTCTACCAAAATGGTTGTATGGTTGCTTCCCAACTGGTACAGATTATCCAGATAAATTTCATCCTGCTGGCTGACAAAATACTCTACTTCCAGACCAAAATGCCATTCTTCCTCTCCGCTTTTTTTACTAAGACAGTTTGGAAATGTATACTGATCAGCTCCGACTTTCATAGATAAAGAAATCGGTTCTCCTTTCAATCTGTCGTAATAACAGATTTGAGAAACTTTTTCTCCCAATTCAAATCCTACTAAAATATTTCTGACTTCGTTCATTCTTGCTCCTTTTCCTGTCTTACTCTACCAGAGTGAACAATTTTTCTGCCAATCGTTCTCTCGTCAAATACTGCTGCATTGCTTCATCAACCTGCTTATATTGTCCCAGTTTCTGTCCTGCTATCATCTGATTGATCAGCTGATATTTTGTCTTTCCTTCCTGGAAAGATTCCTGCATACACAATGCCTGTTCCTCTGTGACTGTTTCTTCATTATTCTTTTCTATTGTCAAATAGTACCAGAGCGTTTCTCCGTAAAACAGAAGAAATTCCTTTACAAATATGCCCTGATACATATTGCGCATCGGCTCACTTTTGTATTGTCTATCTGTTTCATTATTCTTGGTCAGACAATAATGAATCATTACCCTGGCATCTGCAGGATATTTCACTTCCACAAACTGTTTATCATCCATCTGATATGGTTTCGTATAACAAGATGGCAGATTCTGATAAAATGCAAATCGCAATCCTTTTTCGTTGCATTCTTCCAAAATCTGGCGAACCATTTCATCCTGAACCGCCGTCAACATTTCCAGTTTTGAATAATATTTTAACAACGCCAGACGGCAGATCATATCCATTTCCAGATTTCTCTGCACACATAATTCCAGACAACTGAAGATATAAGCATCTGTAACCT
>JAXJUX010000047.1:0-8317 GCA_036308845.1 Ruminococcus sp. | reverse complement strand
TTCCAAAGGCACCAAGAAAAGAAATCACAATTCCCGCCACATGAATGATGACTCCAACAATCAATTTTTTCCATGAAAATTTATCTTCACTGAGAATCATAGAAACACACAACACAGCCCATGAGGCTGCAAGGATCATACCAGTCTCTGTATTCCAGATGACCGCCAGAATACTAAGTCCATATCCTCCGGCAATCGTGAGCCAGTTCATCTTATTATTTTTCAAAACAATTGCTGCATAAAGCAATAAAATTACCGGAAATACAATTCTATGCGGCCAAACCTGCCAATAATATCCACCTCTCATACCGAGTATCGGTAACGTAATTGCAAATGCCCCAATAATCTGCAGCATACGGCTGTTTACTACCTTTTTCAATACCAGAAAAGCCGCCGTATGAATCAACGCCGTAAGACCGGCAAGTATAAATATAAACATCCGAAAATCGCCTTTGACCAATTCCATTGGAATTTTCCAAAACAGCGCATAATGTCCGTAAATACTCGTAATTTCGTTGGTATATGGCATTCCCCAATAAACATTAAAAATAGAATTGAAATACGCATGCCCGTGATACCAGTCACCCTCATTTCCACGTCCAAATATATTTGGTGTATCCATACTGTACCAAATCAGTACCGTCAATGCAATAAACACTGCCCAGACGAACCACTCCAGTTCTTTACTGTTTATCTTACACTTTGCATTCATCCAAAGAAATACAGCAATTTCCAAAGCCAACAGTAACATAACCAGCCACAACGGCTGTGTATGCCAACCATATTTGTAAGCAACTCCACCATATTGATCTGCTTCATATGCCAAAATTGCCACTCCGCCAACTGCCATAAAAGCCAGCAACACATAAAATATAATTTGTTTACTTTTCTTCGTCTCTAAAAAAGAGCACTTCCCTATCCCAAATTTTGTAAATACCAGCATACATACAAAAAAGCAGCCACAAAATAACACTAACGTTAATCCATATACCAGAATATTAATATTCCCATAGCTGGAAATGACTGTTTCCAATGCTGGAACTGACAAACAACATACAAAAAACACAACAGCAACTACCAGAGAAATCCCGCTGGCAATCAGCTCTCTGTTTTTCTTTATATTTTCCATCATTTTCTTTTCATCCTTATTTTTCTAATTGCTTATACATATTCATTCCATCAGGCAAATGATTTTTATTTTTAATAAAGACATTCCAAATGAACATTATTTAGAAAAAAACTCTCCAATCTGCTCATCTGTAAATGCTTTCATATCCACGCCATCCAAATATGCCTGATACCACTTCACCGTATGTTCAATCGCTTCTTTCACATTCCAGCGTGGTTTCCAGCCAAATACGCTTCTGATGCGGGAACAGTCCAGCTTCAGGAAATTGGCTTCATGAGGTCCTCCCACATAAAGATTTTCCCACGCGGCACCTTCGCCCCAGGCATTGCAGAACAAATCTGCCAAGGTTCCTGTTGTGATACAGTCTCTGTCTTCCGGTCCTACGTTGTAAGCTCCTGCCATTTTTCCATCTTCATACTGCGCCTTTGCAATCATCAGATAAGCCCCCAACGGCTCCAGCACATGCTGATATGGTCTGGTAGAATGCGGATTTCTCACCGGAATCTTATTTCCTTTGGATACTGCTCTCACACAGTCCGGAACAATTCGATCCACCGCAAAATCACCGCCACCGATTACATTACCAGCCCGGGCGGTTGATACAGCAATTCCTTTTTCATCCAGAAAAGAACTTTTATAACTGTGCGTTACCAGTTCCGAACAGGACTTACTGTTGGAATATGGATCATACCCATCCAATTCGTCTGTTTCTCTATATCCCCATTCCCATTCATTATTTTTATATACTTTATCGGTTGTAACATTCAGAAAAGAACGCACACTTTCTGTCTGGCGAACAGCTTCCAAAATATTCACCGTTCCCATCACATTTGTTTCATAGGTTCCCACAGGATCTTTGTAGGATTCTCTTACAATTGGCTGTGCTGCCAAATGCAGAACGATTTCCGGCTGTGCTTCCTTTACCGCTGCAATCAATTTTTCTCTGTCACGCACATCCCCGATAATAGATTTCATATCTTTTTTCAGTTCCAGAACAGAAAATAAATCCGGCGCTGTTGGTGCCTCAAGTGCATACCCTGTCACTTCTGCACCAGCCAAGATTAAAATCCTGGAAAGCCAGGAACCTTTAAATCCTGTATGCCCTGTAATAAAAACTCTTTTTCCTTTAAAAAATTCCAATTGCATCATAAGTATTCTTTTGTCAGTCCCAAACCTTCCAAGGCGCATTACCGGACTTCCACATTTCCTCCAGTTTATTTTTTTCACTCAAAGTATCCATACACTGCCAGAATCCGTTATGGCGATACGCATCCAACTGTCCGTCTCTTGCGACCTCTACCAAAGATTCTTTCTCAAATACCGTGCGGTCTCCTGAAATATAATTCATGATTTCCGGTTCCATTACCATAAATCCCGCGTTGATCCAACCGGAATCTTCTTTTTTCTTTTCTTTGAAATTACTGATCTGACCGTCTTCCATAATATCCAGCGCACCAAAACGCCCCATCGGCTGTACAGATGTTAAGGTTGCAATCTTTCCATTCTTTTTATGGAACTCCAGCAATTCTGGAATATTTACATCGGAAACTCCATCTCCATAGGTCAGGAAAAATGGTTCGTCATTCAAATATTCTTTTACACGTTTCACACGTCCGCCAGTCATGGTATGAAGCCCGGTATCTACCAGCGTAACCTTCCATGGTTCCGTAATATTGTTATGTACGATCATTTTATTTTCCTGTGTAAAATCAAACGTAATATCGCAACTATGCAGATAATAATCCGCAAACCATTCTTTGATCATGTGCTGTTTGTATCCGCAGCAAATCACAAAATCGTTATATCCATAATGAGAATATAATTTCATAATATGCCACAAAATCGGTTTGTCCCCAATCTCTACCATTGGCTTTGGTTTCAAATGACTTTCTTCACTGATACGAGTTCCAAATCCCCCCGCAAGAATTACAACTTTCATACTATTATCCATTTCGCTTCATGTAGCGTCCTCTCTACGTCCTAAAGGCATTATTACCTTATTGTATTATACCAACCTCTCCAAAGAGTGTAAATCCTTTTCACTGATTCCTCAGCAAAATAAAAAAGGAGAAGCCTTTCCAGCCTCTCCTAATCATCACTTTTCGAAAAATGTAAATATTTTCTTCCAATATTTTTTTACCGTTTCATCATCCGCATTGAAAATCTCATGTTTGCATGCCGGCACTTTTACCAGCTTACTGTCAGACACTCCATGCCAAACTACTTTTTTCACAAACAAATCCTGTTCCTCCTTAGAAACCAGATTTTCGTTTTCCGCCTGAAATACCAGCATTGGCACGGTAATCTTTTTCCATGCTTCTTTTTGCAAATATTCATTCATGCGAACAGCTTCATTTACCCAACCATAAGAAGCCGCGCATGTCTGATAATGCACTTCATTAAATTTTTTATCCTGATAATAATCAAATCTTGCTCTTGATAAAGAACAACTGTCTTCAAACTTTTCTCTTCCCTGATAGGACTGTGGCTCACCGATAAAATTAGCTCCATTTCCTTCTTTACAGCTCTTTTCGCATCCTAACTTCGCCGCCAGCCATGGGATTTTTCCTGTCGTCGGACGAATCATCGGTGAAGTCAGCACTACTTTTTTGAAAAAATCCACACTCTGAGCAGCAACAACAGCTGCAATTCCGCCTCCCATGGAATGTCCAAACAGATAAAACGGTAATTGTTCAAACTCGCGTTTCGCATACTCACAAACAAACAAAAAATCATCCACATATCGTTCATAGGAATCCACATGTACCAAAGACATATTTTCTACCAATCGATAACTGAATCCATGGCCACAATGCTCCGGCATATACACATGATATTTATGTTTCAGAAAATAATAAATCACTTCCACATACTTTTCAATCGACTCTGTAAATCCATGAGAAATCATAACCACACCTTTGGCATCATCTGCAGTATATTTCATGCAATGAATCTTCTTTCCTTCTTCTCTCTCCAGCCATAATTTCTGTTTTCTTTCTTCCAAATACGGTTCCACAATTGTTTGCATCATTTCTGCATACTTATTTTCCGTTAAAACCATCTGTTTCATATTCTTATTCTCCACATATCCTTTCATTTATTTGAAAGTTTTCCACATTTCTATCAAGTTATCCCCTATCTTGTCAAGATTTTTATACTTTGTTCATTCCCCATGACAATCAATGTTTCATCCGCCGTAAATACATGGTCCGGATGCGGCAATGGATAAATAATTCCATCTCTTTTGGTTGCCAAAATACTCACATTGTACTTACTTCTTACAGACAATTTAATAATGCTTTTTCCAACCCAATGATGAGGCAGGGCAATTTCATAAATTGCATATTCTGAATTCAGCACTACATAATCAAAAATATTATCAGCTCCAAATTTAACAGCCAAACGTTCTGCTAACTCTCGTTCCCCATAAACTACATAATCTGCGCCATTTCTCAAAAGCAGTTTTTTATGGACATCCCTGCTGGCACGAGCCAATACATACGTTGCCCCCAAATCTTTCAAAAGAACGGTAATCTCCAAAGAGGTCTGAAAGTTATCTCCGATTGCAACTACGCAAAGATCAAAATTATCAACACCCAGGCTTGCCATAAATCTTTCGTCTGTGGCATCTCCTATCTGGATATTCTGCACGATTTCAATTGCAGAATCTGCTCTTTCTTCTGATTTTTCAATTGCCAGAACTTCATTTCCTTCTTCTATAAACTTTCTCGCCATATGACGTCCAAAACGTCCCAACCCAATCATCAATATAGATTTCATACACTTTTCCTTTCCACCATAGGTCAACCAATTTGCACTTTTTCCAACGGCAATTTTGAAGAAATAATTCTGCTTTCAGAAGAAAATGCCATCAGAATGGTAAGAGATCCAACACGCCCGATATACATAAGGACTATCAAAATAATTTTTGTTACCAAACTTACTCCCGAAGTAATTCCTAAAGTGATTCCAACCGTTCCCAATGCAGAAATCACTTCAAACATCGCCGTCAAAATTGGGATACTTTCCAATTTTGATACCACAATAGATGCCCCCACACCTAAAAACAGATATATCATAAAAATACATGCTGCTGTTCTCAGCGCATCTTCTTCCAGACGCCGTCCAAAAATTTCTTCTGATTTTTTCCTGCGAAGGGTAGAATGAATACTGATAACCAGAATAGCAAATGTAGTTGTTTTCATACCACCTGCTGTTGATCCCGGAGAACCTCCGATGAGCATCAACACAATCATCACAAACAATGCGCCCTCCGTCATGCGAGCCAAATCTACCGTATTAAATCCTGCCGTACGTGAGGTTACAGATTGAAATAGTGCCGTCAAAATCTGCTTGTTCAACGACATATTGGATGTACCTGATTCTCCCCATTCCAGAAAGAAAATAACCACTGCACCACCCAAAACAAGGAACATCGATACACTCATAACAATCTTTGTGTGCAATTTCATTTTTTTGAATCGAAATTTGTGTTCCAGTAAATCTTTCCATACAAAAAATCCCAAACCACCAATGATGACCAATAACATAATTACAATATTTACATACCAGTTACCAGCATAGGAAGTCAGCGAAGAAAACGGCGCTTTTATTCCCATCAAGTCAAATCCCGCATTACAAAATGCAGAAACAGAATGAAAGGCTGCATAATAGATTCCTCGTTTCCAGCCAAATTCCGGAATAAACACAAAAGATAATAAAACTGCACCAATCCCCTCTATCAAAACCGTTCCCATCAAAATAAATTTTGTAATGGATACCATTCCTCCTACCTGTGGAGCCGAAATGGAATTTTGCATCATCATACGGGACTGCAGTCCTATTTTTCTCTTGGACAGAGTCAAAATCCAAACAGCAATACTCATAAACCCAATACCACCAATTTGAATCATGGAAATAATCACAATCTGCCCAAACAAAGTCCAATGATTATACGTATCAAAACGGATAAGACCCGTCACACAAGTTGCTGACGTTGCAGTAAATAAAGCATCTGAAAAACTGGTTGCACCTTCTTTTGATGCAATCGGTAAAGTCAGCAAAAAAGTCCCCGCCAAAATAATCGCTAAAAACACCAACGGAATAATTTTCATCGTAGACATATGTCTGAGTTTATAAACCCATTTATCAATCTTTTCACGAACTATATCCTTCACTTTTTATACCTCGTAAACCCTCAAATTAATATAAATATGATACCAATTTTAAAATTTATCCATATAATTGTCAACGTATAACCAACTAACTGACGTATTCTTATAAAATCCCCAAATTATAATATGCGCCCATTTCATAAAAACAGTTTTTCTATTTCTTCTGTTTTTATGAAATGAGCGCATTATTTTATTGAAATCTCAATATTTATCTGTTTTCAATTGGAACAAATTCTTCATGAACGCCTACATATTTGTAAGCTGGACGAATAATTTTTCCTGCTGTAATCAATTCTTCCAAACGGTGTGCACTCCAACCAGCCATACGTGCAATCGCAAAGATAGGAGTAAACAGTTCTTCTGGAATTCCCAACATTTCATATACGAATCCACTATAGAAGTCCACGTTGGCACATACATTTTTGAATAACTGACGATGTTCCATAATCAGCTGACCTGCCAGTCTTTCTACCAATTCATACAGAGCAAATTCTTCCATACGACCTTTTTCTTCCGCCAGACTTCTTGCAAATTCTTTCAAAATCACTTTTCGTGGATCAGACAATGTATAAACTGCATGCCCCATACCATATACCAGACCAGTTTTATCAAATGCCTGTTTGTTCAGGATTTTATTGATATATGCTGCTACTTCTTCTTCATTTGTCCAATCTTTTACGTTTGTTTTGATGTCCGTAAACATATTCTGAACTTTCAGGTTAGCTCCACCATGGCGTGGTCCTTTCAAAGATCCGATAGAAGCAGACATAGACGAATATGTATCTGTACCAGAAGAAGTTACTACATGTGTTGTAAATGTGGAGTTATTACCACCACCATGTTCTGCATGTAAGATCAGAGCAATATCCAATACTTTTGCTTCCAATTCTGTATATTTTCCGTCCGATCTGAGCATCAACAAAATGTTTTCTGCCATAGAAAGTCCTTTTTCCGGATTTCTCATAAATAACATCTCGTCTTTACGGAAATGACGATATGCATGATAAGAATGAACTGCAATCACTGGAATCTTAGCCAGTAACTCGATGGACTGACGCAATACATTCAATACAGAAATATCTTCTGGATTGGAATCATAGGTATACAACGTCAATACACAACGCTGCATAGAATTCATAATATTTTCATTGGATGCTTTCATTACAACGTCACGTTCGAAGCGAGCTCCCAGATTCTGGAATTCAAATAACAAGTTTACAAATTTATCCAATTCTTCCTGACTTGGCATTCTTCCGAACAATAATAAGAATGCAGTTTCTTCAAAACCAAATTTACGTCCGTTTAATCCTTTTACAATATCGTATACATTGATGCCCTGATAATATAAGGTACCCTCTGTAGGAATTTTTCTTCCGTTTACTAAGTTGTGAGAAACAACGTCAGAAACCTCTGTCAATCCAGTCAAAACACCTTTTCCGGCAGAGTCACGCAAACCTCTTTTTACGTCATATTCAATATAAAGGTTCGGATTAATATGATGACTGTTACGCAAAATCTGCTCTAATTCCAGCATATCATATTTCATATTACCCATTTCGTCCAGGTTCATCATTTCATTATCTGAATGAATCATTTCACCATTAATCATAATAATTCCTCCTCGTATTAAAAATATAATCTATTCGATAAATTTTTAACATATTGCTTTCCAGCGGTATTGTCTATTTTACACGATTCTTTTATAAAACACAATACTTTTTTATTCTCATAGTAAAGTTTTAACACTTCATCTTCATAAAGTTAATATATTTAATAGAAATTTTCTAATATTTCTTATTAAATAATCATCACCACCAGCTTAGCTGGTGGTTTGCTCTGCGGCTATAAGCCGCTGTTCCCTGCTTGCCTCTAAAGAGGCTCTGAAGATCCGCCTTCCGCACTGCGGTCACGGGCTAGCTCTAAAGAGCCTCTTTTATTTGCCTTTTATTACTGGCTCACCCGTGAACGGGTCTATATACTCTTTTAATGACATTTGATCGTATTCCCAATCTTC
>JAXJUX010000046.1:0-23126 GCA_036308845.1 Ruminococcus sp. | reverse complement strand
TATGGAAGCAAATCAAAAGAGACCATTATTCGATACTCCAGACAGATTGTGAAATTTTTGCAGAGTCAGAATGTAAAAGCGATTGTAATCGCATGTAATACAGCCAGCGCGCTTGCTTTGGATGTGCTGGAAAAAGAGATTGATATTCCTATTATCGGTGTGGTAAGACCAGGAGCTATGGTTGCGGCAAGAGAAACGACAGGAAAAAGAGTAGGTGTTATTGCCACAGAAGCTACGATCAACAGCCGGCTGTATCCGGAATTGATTCAGCAGATTGACCCGGAGATTACCGTTTTGGGAAAACCTTGTCCTTTGTTTGTGCCATTGGTAGAAGAAGGATGGAGAAATGACCCGATTACAGAAATGGTTGCCCGCCGTTATCTGAAAGAATTGCAGGATCAGAAAATAGATACACTGATTCTGGGATGTACCCATTATCCGCTGCTTCGCAGTTTGATCGGCGGTATTATGGGGGACAAAGTGCGCCTGGTCAACCCGGCATATGAGACATCGATGGCATTGAAGAAGTTGCTGACAGAAAAAGATCTGCTTCGAAAAGAAGTGACGGAAGAAGAATTTCCATATCGTTTCTTTGTAAGTGATGCAGCAGACAAATTCAAAGAATTTGCCAATACCATTCTGCCATATGATGTGGAAAAAACACAGCAGATTAATCTTGAGGAGTATTAGAGATTTATGACAAAAGAAGTATTGATACATATGAGAAGTGAACAATTTCCAGTAGATCCACAGCAGCCAAAAGATGATCCTTTGGAGCTGATCACTGCCGGAGAATATTATTTTCGTAATGGCACACATTATTTTTTGTACGATGAAATGATGGAAGGTTTTACGGAACCGGCACACAATATGTTAAAAATTCGTCCGGGTCTTATGGAAGTTAGAAAAAAAGGTGTTGTAAATGTAAATATGATTTTTGAGAAAGACAAGAAAAATATCGCATTTTATCAGACACCGATGGGAACCATTGAGATGGATATCGCTGCTACGAGAGTGATGATGGCCGAAAGTGAGAAAGCGATTGAAGTGCAGGCGGAATATGCTCTTGGTATGAACGGAAGTGCTGTTGCGGATTGTGTGATGAATATTCGTGTAACACCACAGGGAGATAAAGAAAACACTACATTCTTTAAATAGAAAAAGATAATAAAAACGGATGTCATTCATTGACATCCGTTTTTATGTATAAACAACTTATTTGTTTTTTCCGTTACCTTTTACTTTGTTTGCCATTCTTTTAAAGAAGCCTTCTTTTTTAGGTGGTGGAGCAATTGGTCCACGAATACCGCGTACATCTGTGATATAAATACCGCTGACTGTAGCTTTTACTTCTTTTTTCAGAGGAATGACGTCGTAGACTTTCTGGTCAGCAATCATAATCATGATTCTCGGACCGATTTTGGCTTTTACAACTGGAAGTTTGGAACGTCGCATCATACGAGGTATCTGATCAATAACCATCTGAGGAAGTCCAGAATCTTTTGCTGGTAAAATCTTCTTATCAATAACAAGCATGGTGACAGTCTGTTTTGCTGCTTCCATTTGTTTCTGGTTTTCTTCCTGTCTTGCCTGCAGTTTTTTGCCCCAGAAATACAGACCAACCAGTACACCGATAATAACCAATAAAACAATTAATACAATGACCCAAGGTTTCATAGGTTTCCTCCCGTTTTCTTAAATAATCGCTTCTCCCATTTTAACACTGATAAAAGGAAAAGGCAATTGAAAAAGAAAGAAAAAAGCAAGAAATAGAGGTAGAAAATAACCAGAATCATGTTATAATAAAAAATAATGCGCAATTTGATAAATACATAGTGCGGAGAAATTCGCGTATTTAACAAGTTGAAGAAGATTGTAAATACAACATTTATGTGGGAAAAGGTGGATTTATACATGAGCGAGGGAGAAAACAGAAAACCGACTATGTCGGAAGAAGAAAGACAAAGACGCATTGAGCGACTGCGTAGAGAACGAAGAAGACAAAGACGACGTAAAGCGATGATGATGCGTGCTGCAGTATTGGGTGTATTTTTGCTGATCGTAATCGGTTCGATTGTACTGGTTTCTTTTCAGGTGAAAAAATCAAAAGAGAGAAAAGCAGCAGAAAAAGCGGCGCAGGAACAGCTGATTCGAGAAGAAGAAGAAAAGAATCAGAAGAAGAAAGATAATATTGCAGAGGCTGAACGTATGGCGTTGAGTTACGATTATGATGGGGCGATTGAACTGCTCAAATCGATTGAAAATTATGATCAGGATGCAGAGCTGATTGCCAAGATTGCTACGCTGGAAGCAGAAAAATCAACGCTGGTAGCTGTCAATATGAACGAAGTAACGCATATTTTCTATCATTCTCTGGTTGTAGACCCGGAACGTGGATTTGCAGGAACTGACAGTACAGCAGCCGGATTTAAACAGTGGATGACTACGGTATATGAGTTTAATCAGATTACACAGACGATGTATGAAAATGGCTATGTTATCGTTGACGTTCATGATCTGGTAACACAGACGACAGACGAAGACGGAACCGTTCATTTTACAACCAACCAGATTTATCTTCCAGAAGGGAAAAAACCGGTTGTAGTGTCTTACGATGACTTGTCTTATTATCACAGTTATGATGGCAGAGGAATCGCTACCAAGCTGGTTCTGGATGAAAATGGAGAACCTACCTGTGAATATATTGAAAAAGACGGATCTGTTGTATACGGTGCGTATGACTATGTTCCTTTGATGGATCAGTTTATTGAAGAACATCCGGATGCATCCTATAAAGGGGCAAAAGGAACGATTGCGTTGACCGGATATAATGGAATTTTGGGATATCGTACGGATATTGCATATAAGACCGGAGAAAATCTGACAGCAGACCAGCAGGCATGGCTGGATGCACATCCGGATTTTGATTGGGAAAAAGAATGTGAAGAAGCAAAAAAAGTTGCGGATGCTATGTTAGAAAATGGATGGACATTTGGAAGCCATACATGGGGACATCTGCATATTGGTGATGCCAGTCTGGAAAGTATTAAAAAAGATACAGAAAAATGGCTGACTTATGTAGCACCATTGGTTGGCGGAACGGATACGATTATTTTTGCTCACGGTCAGGATATTGCCGATTGGCATGATTATGCTTCTGACAATGAAAAATTCCAGTATTTGAAAAGCCAGGGATTCAATATTTTCTGTAACGTAGACTCTTCTCAGTATTTCCTGCAGATTCGAGACAATTATCTGCGTATGGGAAGACGTAATCTGGACGGATATCGTTTATGGAATGATGTGCATGGAACGAAAAACCGTACCAGTGATTTGTTTGATGCGTCACAGATTCTTGATCCGGCACGTACAGATATGCCATCATTATAAAACCAGGATTGGTGAGAAAGGGTTATATATATGAGTAATATAAAAAAACCTGAAACAGAACCATCTGTAAAAGCGAAAAACGAAGAATCAGAAAAGAAAAAACTGGAAATCAATCCGCAGGAAACGCCGGAAGAACGCCGTATTCGCCGGGAAAAAATGCGCAGACGTAAAGAATTGATCAGAAAACGTCGTCAGAAGGCACTGATGCTGCGGGCGGCACTTGCTCTTGGTGGTTTACTGATTGTAGTATTGATTGTTTTGGGTATTTCTTCCTTATTAAAAAAGGATACCAAAAAGGATGGACAAAAAATCCAGGAAACTGTGGAAAGTACAGAGCCGGAAGTTGTTCTTTCACCGGTAGGTTTTGATGAGGTGCTGCACCTGTCCTTTGATTCTTTGATCGCAGATACGCAGATTGCATTTTCTCAGGAAGATGCATCAAAGTCGATGGCTATTGATCAGGGACATTTGATGATTACAGAATTTGAACAGATTTTGCAGCAGCTGTATCAGCAGGGATATGTGCTGGTACGATTGCAGGATCTGGTGGAAGAACAGGAAAACGGTACGTTGAAAGCGAAAGAACTGATGCTTGCACAGGGAAAAAAACCATTAATCATTTCTCAGCAAAATGTAAGTTATTCTCTGGATACTTATGGACAGGGATTGGCAACCAAATTAGCGTTGGATGAAGCCGGCAATATTGTCAATGAAATGATTGCCAGCGATGGAACAACCGTGACAGGTGCTTATGATATCGTTACTTGTGTGAATGCATTTGTGCAGAATCATCCGGATTTTTCCCATGAAGGGGCAAAAGGGATTCTTGGTATTTCCGGCGCAGAAGGTGTTTTGGGATATCGGACAGATGCTTCTTTTGCGGTTTCGGAAGGTAATACCTATGCATCAGAATATGGGGTATTTGATACGGCGCAGGAGACGGAATCCGTAAAAGCGGTGGTCAATGCACTGAAAGAAAGTGGATGGGAATTCGCCTGCAGCGGTTATCAGTATATTTCATACCATCAGGATCAGGAAACCGTATCACAGGATCTGGAATTGTGGAAGACGAATCTTGGAGATATTTTTGGAGAAATTAAGATATTCCTCTATCCGAATGGTATAGATTGTGAAACTGGACAATATTATTCTTCTGATAATGAAATTTATACACTATTAAAGGAACAGGGATTTACATATTTTTCTTCTTTGGATCTTGCTGGCATTACCAGTGGTGTGACAGGGGAATATGTGAAATGCAATTACCTCAATGTGGATGGATATCGTATGTATCAGGAGGTATATGAGAATGCCGGAAGATTCCAGGGAATTCTGGATTTTTCCGCTGTATATGATACAAACAGACCGTCTCTGCATACAGACGAAGCAATAGAAGAAGGTCAGGACACTACAACTGAAAACTAGCAAATTCTTACTATTTCCTGAAAAATATGTGAATTCGACAAGAATCACTTTTATTTTTCGGGAAATTGTGTTATAACGGTGAAAGACGATTGCTTAAATAAGGCGTATAGTTGATGGATGCAAAAGATACGATGAGAATCGTAAAGTTTGTATTTAAGAAAGGGAGAAGATTATGAAAAAGAGACTGTTAATGTTAGCGTGTGTATTGTGTCTGAGTGTAATGACAACAGCATGTGCAAAGACAACAGACGATACGGAAGCAGAAGAAACAACATCTGAAACAGATGAAACAGAAGAAGTATCTGAAGATATAGCAGCATCTGATCTGCTTGCAGAAATTGATCTGGACAAATGTATAACATTGGGAGAATATAAGGGAATTACGCTGGAAAAATCCGTTGTTCAGGTAACAAATGATGATATCGATGCATTGATTGAAGATGATTTGGAGACTTATCCGGTAGAGGTAACCGGACGTTCTGCACAGGAAGGTGACACTGTAGATATTGATTATGTGGGAAGACTGGATGGAGAAGAATTCGAAGGCGGAAGCGATCAGGGTGCATTGCTGAAACTTGGTTCCGGACAGTTTATCGATGGGTTCGAAAGCGGTCTTGTAGGCGCTTCTGTAGGAGAAACACGTGTATTGAATCTGACGTTCCCGGAACAGTATACAGAAGAACTGGCAGGGAAAGAAGTAGAATTTACAGTAACGATCAATGCGATTAAAGCTCCATTGGAAGAACCGACAGATGAATGGGTTGCTGCAAATATAGAAGGGTATTATACTGTGCGCGAGTATAAAGAAGGACTTCGTGCTGAACAGACAGAAGCCAATGAAGCAACTGCTGAAGAACAGCTTCGTTATTCTGCATGGACACAGGTGATTGATGGATGTACAGTAGAAACATATCCAGATACGTTGATAGATTATTATACAGATTTATACATCGAACAGTCTGAAATGTATGCATCATATTATGGAATGGAGCTGGCTGATTTCATTGAAAGCTCAGGTTTAACACAGGAACAGTTTGATACCAGTGCGGCAGAGTATGGAAAAGAAATAACAGCTCAGGCTATGATTTGCAAGGCTATTTGTGACATAGAAGGTTTTGAAATTGGAAATGAAGCATATCAGGCGAAAATGAACGAATATCTTGAAATGTATGGATGTACAGAAGAAGATTTGATTGCAGCAAATGGACGCGACAATATAGAACAGGCAATTTTGCTGGACCTGGTTTGTGATCTGATTCTCGAAGAAGCAACGATTGAGGAAGTGACTGAGTAACAAATGAGAAGGAACGCTGCCCAACCGGGAGGGTTCCTTTTTCCATTTGCTCGGAAAGGAGTATCATATGGCTAAAATTTATGATGGAATCAAGGAGTTGGTGGGAAATACACCATTGGTACGTTTGCGTACGATTGAAGAACGATATCAGGTAGAAGCAGCTATTCTTGCAAAACTGGAATATCTGAATCCGGCAGGAAGCGTAAAAGACCGTATTGCGCTTGCGATGATTGAGGATGCAGAAAAGAAAGGATTGTTAAAACCGGGAAGTATGATCATTGAACCAACTTCCGGTAATACAGGAATCGGTCTTGCAGCAATGGGAATTTCCAGAGGATATCAGGTTGTTTTGACAATGCCGGAAACCATGTCTTCTGAACGTTGTAATCTGTTGAAAGCATATGGAGCAAAACTGGTATTGACAGATGGTTCTCTTGGCATGGCAGGAGCTGTAGAAAAAGCAGAGGAGCTACATAAAGCATATCCAAACAGCATTATTGCAGGTCAGTTTGACAATCTTGCCAATACAGAGTGTCATTATCAGACAACAGGACCGGAAATCTGGAACGATACGGATGGTACCGTAGATGTTTTGGTTGCGGGTGTAGGAACTGGCGGAACATTGAGCGGAACAGCGCAGTATCTGAAAGAACAGAATCCATCTGTTCAAGTAGTTGCAGTAGAACCGGAAGCTTCCCCATTGTTATCAAAAGGCAGAAGTGGAAGCCATGGTATTCAGGGAATTGGAGCAAACTTTGTTCCGAAGAATATGAATATGAAACTGTGTGATGAAATCTACACAGTAGGAGATATGGAAGCTATGAACTGGGCACGTACACTGGCAAAAACAGAAGGGATTCTGGTTGGAATTTCTGCTGGAGCAGCGATGTGTGCGGCTGTTGGGTTGGCAAAAAGACCAGAAAATAAAGGCAAAAACATCGTAGTGATATTCCCTGACAGTGGGGACCGTTATTATTCAACAGCGTTATTTATCTAATATGACTGTTACATGGGGGTTACAAAGGAGACCTGGCAAATAAAGATGAAGCTTGTCATTTTTTTGCAAAGCGTTTATAATGGGATGCATCAGGTCGTAGGAGGACTATTATGGGACAATTTAAAATAGAAAAAGGTGATATCACAACGTATGCCGTAGATGCGATCGTGAATGCGGCAAATACAACGCTGTTGGGTGGCGGCGGAGTATCCGGAGCGATTCATAGAGCTGCGGGGCCAGAATTGATGGAAGCATGTCGTGCATTGAATGGCTGTGATACAGGAAAGGCGAAGATTACCAAAGGTTACAATCTTCCGGCAAAACATATTTTGCATACACCTGGACCTATTTGGCATGGTGGAGATAATTATGAAGATATTTTGTTAAAGAGTTGCTATGAACATTGTTTGAAACTGGGTGAAGCGGAAGGATTGGAAACCATCGTATTTCCATCCATCAGTACCGGTATTTATGGTTATCCAATTGAACCGGCAGCTAGAATTGCAGTCAAAACAATCTGCGAGTTCCTCAAATGGACACAGGTAGTAAAAGAAGTTACGATGGTGTGCCATGATGACCGCACGCTGGCAATTTATGAAAGTGTATTTGCAGAGTATCAGAATAACTAGCATATAGAAAAATATGAAAAAGTTCTTTTTTTCCACACAAGAAAAAAAGAACTTTTTTTCGGCTTATTGTATATAAAATATGAGAAAATTTGTGTATTTTGCTGATAGAAATGCCGTTCTGATTTGATTATATTGAAACTATCTAAGGTATTTCGGGTGTTTTTTATGAAGGATGAAAATAGATAGTCAGGAGGGGGATTTATGTTTTTTACACTGGAAAAGTTTCAAAGACGTGTAGAGGAGTTAAAAGAGAGAAGATATTTTAATTTGCATCCAGTTGCACCGTTTTCTGCGATGGAAGGGGATTTGCCGGAGAATGATGTATATCATCAGGCGCCAGAACATGTGGAGGGCAGTACATTTGGGTTGAATGATATTTTTGCAGGGCGCAATCGTTATCTGTGGCTGGAAAAAGATGTGCAGATTCCAGAAGAAAAAGAAGGATGCAGCGTTGTTGGATTGTTTGATTTTGGAGAAACCGGTGGTGGTTTTAACAGTGGATTTGAATCCCTTTTATATGTGAATAAACATCCATATCAGGGTGTGGATACTTATCATCAGGAAGTATTTTTTGACGATATGGCAGGAAAAGATGTGAATCTGACCTTCATGCTTTGGACTGGGTTGGAAGGCGGAGGACCTAGACGCAATTTCTATCATCGATGCAAACAGGCGCATCTGGCATATCTGCACAAAAAGACGGATGAATTGTTCTATTTCGGACGGGCGATTACGGAAACACTGGCACTTTTGGATCCTGTAAGTGAGGTCTACGAAGATTTGAAGGCAGCGTTTGACAGAACTTTAAAAGCAATTAATTGGGATGAGGATGGATTTTATGATTCTATCGAACTTGCACATGCAGTTTTGATGGAACAGTTGGATCGTCTGGAAAAACATACAAATGTTACGGTCAATGTGGTTGGTCATACGCACATTGACGTGGCATGGTTGTGGCGTTTGAAACATACAAGAGAAAAAGTACAGAGAACGTTCTCTACTGTACTTCGCTTGATGGAACGATATGATGAATATGTATTTTTGCAGACACAGCCGCAATTGTACAAATATGTAAAAAATGATTGCCCGGAAATCTACGAACAGATGAAAAAACGTATCGCCGAAGGAAAATGGGAAGCAGACGGCGGTATGTGGGTAGAAGCAGATTGTAATATTTCTTCCGGAGAAGCACTGGTGCGTCAGTTTCTGCATGGAACCCGTTTTCTGGAGCAGGAATTTGGAACCAAATGCGAATATCTGTGGCTGCCGGATGTATTTGGGTATAGCTGGGCATTGCCTCAGATTTTGAAATTGTGTGAGATCAATACATTCATGACTACGAAAATCAGTTGGAATCAGTTCAACTCCATTCCGGATGACCTGTTCAAATGGAGAGGAATCAATGGAACAGAAATTCTCACCTATTTTGTGGATACACCAGAGGAAGGGCATAATCTGGATTCTCGGTATTCCACTTATAATGGATTGATGCAGCCACACAGCGTCATCGGAAGCTGGAAAAAATTTAAAAATAAAGAATTGAGTAAGGATAATCTGATTTCCTATGGATACGGAGACGGCGGCGGCGGTGTAAACCGTGACATGTTGGAAATGCGTCGCGCTATGGACAAACTGCCGGGACTTCCAAATGTGAAACCATCTCGTGCAGCCGATTTTTTCAAGAAGCTTCATAAGAATGTAGAAGAAAGTGACCGCTACGTACATACCTGGGACGGAGAACTGTATCTGGAATATCACAGAGGAACCTATACCTCTCAGGCATATAATAAGAAAACAAATCGTCACCTGGAATTCAAACTGGCGCAGATTGAATGGTTGTCCTCTTTGGCATATATTTTGGGTGGAGAATATGCGCAGAACGAACTGCATGATAGTTGGGAATGCGTATTGCTTCACCAGTTCCATGATATTATTCCTGGATCTTCTATCCATGAAGTATATGCGGATTCCAGAGTGAATTACAAAGTGGCAGAAAATCGTGCAGATCAGGTGAAAGAGCAGGCGTTGCAGGTGCTTACAACTGCGCAGGAAAATACATGGAGTATTTATTCTACCAACAGCTTTGGCGGCAATGAACTTGTCAAAATCCCAGTGCATGAAATGGGTATTTTTGTAAATGAAGCAGGAGAACTTCTGGATGCGCAGCAGGTAGAAGATGGATATCTTGTAGCTGTGGATGTGAAACCATTTGGCGTTACAAGTGTGCAGTTTAAGCCTTCAGAAATGCAGATTGAGCTGATTCCGTTTCATTTGGAAGAAAATCATCTGGAAACACCATTTTATAAGATTGAATGGAATGAAAAAGGTCAGCTGACACAGATTTATGATATCGGAGCAAAACGTCAGGTACTTCGGGAGGGACAGCTTGGAAATGTTCTGGAAATCTACGAAGATAAGCCGATGAACTACGATGCCTGGGATATTGACATTTATTATACAGAGAAAATGCAGCAGGCAGTGCTTGCAAAAGAACCGGAACTGCTGGAAATGGGTCAGTTACAATGTGTGCTGCGTTTTACTTACAAATACCATTTGTCTACAATTGTTCAGGATATGGTGCTGCATCGTGATTCCAGAAGAATCGATTTTTGTACGAAAGTGGATTGGCAGGAAACGCAGAAATTATTGAAAACGGCGTTTTATACAGATGTTCATGCGGTAAAAGCAACCTATGATATTCAGTTTGGTCATGCGGAACGTCCGACACACTGGAATAACAGTTGGGATTGGGCAAGATTTGAAGTGTGCGGTCACAAATGGGCGGATTTATCCGAACAGGGATATGGTGTCAGTCTGCTGAATAACTGCAAATATGGCCACAGTATCAAAGAAAATGCTATGAAACTGAGTTTGCTCAAGAGTGCGATTTATCCGGATACGACAGCAGATAAAGGCGAGCATGAATTCACCTATAGTTTGCTGCCGCATATGGGAAGCTTTATCGAAGGTAAAACAATTGAGGAAGCAAATCAGCTGAACCTTCCTGCCCAGGTAATCTCCGGTGAATTTAAAGATACCAGAAAACTGGTGAACATAGATGGACAGGGTGTACAGATTGATGTGGTGAAGAAAGCAGAAGATGAAAATTGTCTGGTAGTTCGTCTCCATGAATGTTGGGGCGGAAGACGTACGGTTCGTTTTGCATCGGAATATCCGGTGAAAAAGATGGTGCTTTGCAACCTTCTGGAACATGATCTGGAAGCGCTGGCAGATGGCGCGGAAACAGAACTGGTGATGAAACCATTTGAAATTAAGAGTATAAAATTGTATTTTTGATTAAGAGGTGAAGGAACGTATGAATAAGAAATATGAAATGGATATGTGTAACGGCCCGCTGCTTAGTAAAATCCTGATCTTTGCACTTCCATTGATGGCATCAGGGGTATTACAGCTCTTATTTAATGCGGCGGATATTATTGTAGTAGGACAGTTTTCCGGCAGTCAGGCGCTGGCTGCGGTAGGTTCTACATCGGCACTTGTAAACTTGTTTACCAATGTATTTATCGGATTTTCCATTGGAACGAACGTACTGGTTGCGCAGTTTTTTGCAGCAAAGGATGATAAAAATGTTTTTGAAATCGTACATACATCGATTTTATTGGCTTTTATCGGAGGGATTTTCCTGATTCTCGTTGTCATTCCTTTTGCGCCTGTGATTTTAGCATGGATGGGGACGCCTGACGATGTGCTTTCCCAGGCAGCACTGTATATTCGTATTCTGTTTGTGGGAATGCCGATGATGCTGGTATATAACTTTGGGGCTGCAATTCTGCGTGCGATTGGAGATACCAGAAGACCTTTGTATTATTTGGCTTTTTCAGGCGTGATCAATGTAGTATTGAATCTGATATTTGTTATTGTATTTCATATGGGTGTAGCTGGAGTCGCTTTAGCAACCATTATCTCACAGACAATTTCTGCCCTGCTCGTATGCAAATGCCTGATGCAAAGTGATGGCATGTATCGACTGGATATCAAAAGTTTGCATATTAACAAAGGAAAAATGATGGCAATTGTGCGTATCGGACTTCCGGCAGGACTTCAGGGTGCAGTATTTTCTATTTCCAACGTACTGATCCAGTCGTCCGTAAACTCTTTTGGTTCTGTTGCTATGGCGGGAAACACGGCAGGAAATAATATTGAAGGGTTTGTTTATACCGCTATGAATGCGTTGTACCAGACAGCGCTCAGCTTTACCAGTCAGAATCTGGGTGGCGGAAAGCACGAAAGAATACGAAAAGTTGCTGTACAGTGTTTGATTCTGGTTACTTTGATCGGAGCAGTTTTTGGAAATCTGGCGATTTATTTTGGCGATACGTTATTGGGCTTTTATTCCAGTGATCCGGAGGTAATTGCTTTTGGTCTCCGCCGTCTGACCATTATGTGCCGTGTGTATTTCCTGTGCGGTCTGATGGACGTTACCGTTGGTGTTTTGAGAGGATTGGGTGCTGCCATGTCACCAATGATCATCTCTCTGACAGGAGCCTGTGGACTGCGTGTACTGTGGATTTTCACTGTTTTCCAATGGCATCGTAGTCTGGAAACATTGTATATTTCTTATCCGATTACATGGACGATTACCTGGCTTGCCCAGTTGATCTGTCTGTTTATTATCTGGAAGAAAAATGTAGTACCTAGAATAAAGGAAAGGGAAGCAGCATGAGATTAGAAAAAATTCAAAGTGCGTTGACAAAGAAAAAAATTATTTTTACCTATACAGAGGAAGATGGATGCGGCAGCATTGACTTTCAGTTTCGTGGACTCCGCTATCATATTTGGGAATTTTTGGATGATGGAATCTGGGGCGTTGAAACCAATGTGAAATACGCCGGAAAAAGCGAGGATATGATTGGGGATTACGAAACAGAGATTTCGGAATTGATACTCACCTGGCCGGATATGGTAATTCCTGGATAAATGTGATATTCTTATATTTTAAAGTTCAGAAAGAACCACTTTTCCTTGTATAGACCCGTTTCTGCATGAAAAAGAGCAAAAATCAGTGAAAAAGTAACGTTTGGAGGGTCTCACAAATCCAAAAAACTGCATGGACCCAGATGGCTTTAAATCGGACCATAAATACGCATGAAAACAGATTCTTTCTGAAGGTACACTACCCCAATTTAGAAAAAATCCTGGTATTGCTATGATATCTATGTTTGTGGTACTATGTTGGGACAGAGGAGTTATACATAAAAGAACGAAGATAAGGGAAAAAATTATGAGAATTACAGAACAGGAAATAAAGAAATTAAAAAGAAATGAGCTTTGTGATCTGCTTTTGGAGCAGGTAAAAGTAAATGAAGAACTGCAGGAAAAAGTAAATATACAGGAAGAAAAACTGGCAGAGCGTAAAGTACAGCTTGATAAAGCAGGAACAATTGCAGAAGCCTGTTTTAATATGAATGGTGTTTTGGAAGCTGCAGAAAAAGCAGCACAGCAGTATCTGGAAAATATTGAAATGCTGAATGCGCGTCAGGAAGAAATCTGTGCACAAAAAGAAGAGGAAACCAACGTAAAAGTTGCGAAAATGCTTGTAGATACAGAAAGAACCTGTATAGAGAAAAAAAGAGTCACAAATGAAGAATGTGAGCAGAAAGTAAAAGAAGCAGAAGCATATCTGATCGCACAGACTGCAGAAGCTGATGCTTATTATACAGAAAAAACAAAAGAAGGCAATGCATATTATTCAGAAAAATCGAATGAGGCCGATTCTTATTACGCAGTAAAGAAAAATGAAGCTGATTCTTATTATGCGGTAAAAATAAATGAGGCGGATGTGTATCATTCCGATAAAACCAGAAAAACAAATGAAAATTGTGCATCTATGCAGGCAGCAGCAGATCAGAACTGTGCTGCTCAATTGGCTGAAATGGAAGAAAAATGTGCAGAGATGTTGGAAAGTACCAAAAGAAAATGCGCAGAAATGGAATTGGTTACAGAAGCAAGGATTGAAAAACGTTGGGAAGAATTGAGTGACAAACTGGAAGCGTTTATCGATGCACATGAAGGGCTTCGTGGGCTTTTGGCTTCTGCGGGGATTCAGAGTAATATGTTGTAATTATTTGTGATACATAAAAACAGGGAAGTATAAAATGAAGATTAGAAAAATATTTGCCAGTCTGTTATTGATAGCTATGCTGGCTGTTCCAGTAGAAACAGTGCAGGCAGGGCTGTGGCTGCAGGATGAACAGGGCTACAAGTACCAGGAAGATAACGGAATCTGGATGCAGTGGCAATGGAAACAGATTGACCGTCAGTTATATTATTTCGATGAATGGGGACATCGGGTAACAGGCTGGAGAAGTATTGACGGCGGTTGGTATTATTTTGATGCGGAAGGGCGTATGGTAAACAGCCGTTGGATTGATGATTGTTATGTGGGAGCCGATGGCAGACGCCTTACCAATACCTGGGTAGGAAAATATTGGGTAAACGAGGAAGGGAAGAAAGATACTTCTGTCACCAAAAATGAAATGATTGCATTAGAATCCATCGCGTTGAACGAGGATTCTATCATACTTTTGACGGGAGAGACAGAAAATCTGGTGGTTACTTGTTTGCCGGAAAATACTACTGAGTGGAAAGCATCCTTTTGGAAAAGCTCAAATCCGGATGTTGCAAAGGTATATCGTGGAAAAATCACGGCTGTGAGTGAAGGTACTGCTCAGATTATTGCCAGAGTAGGAGAGAAAACGGCGGTATGTACCGTAACGGTGAAAGAAAGTGATGTGTGCAAATCGGCGCTGACTCTTTTGGATTCCCAATATATCTGGGGCGGCGATGGACCGCATGAAGGCGGCGTGGACTGTTCGGGACTTTTGATGTATGCATATACACAGAATGGATATGATTTTGGAGCAGATTTGAATGCGAATAATTTCGGCATGTATGGACAGGAAGTTACCAGAGAAGAATTACTTCCGGGGGATGCGATTTGTACCTGTTTTAATGGTGAGAGATATCAGCACATTTTGTTATATATAGGAAATAATATGGTGCTTGCATCGGAGTGTGGTGGTCCGACGGTGTGTACGGCGGGTCTTGCCTGTGACCAGCATGTGCTGGGGACCCATTGTAATTGCCGCACGTGGAAGAGACCTTTGAATGAAAATGATCTTGTGAATGCGAAATTTGTAAGGATGGATGCGTATAAGACGCAGGAAGAAAATATAGGAATGTAATAAAAAAATCAGAGGTGTATTGATATAACGCCCCTGATTTTTTTATGCTTATATTTTCCGACAACTCTCTCTCTCAACAATCTCATGTGGCACGATCGTCTTGGTCGCTGTCAGATTCGGATTTTCCAGATGGTTGATAATCTGTACGGCTGCTTCGATTCCCAGCTGCAGACAGTTGATATCGATAGAAGTCAGCGGTGGCAGAGTCATCTGTGCAAACAGTGAATTGTTAAAAGAAATAATGGACAAATCTTCCGGAATGGAAAGTCCGGCCTCCCGGCAGCTTCGTTCCAGTGCAACGCCAAGAAAATCATCCGTAACCACGAATGCGGTAGGGCGTTCCGGGTCTTTTAACAAATCAGTCAATGCCTGTGGCATTTCTTTAAAAGAATCCTCAATTTCAATAAAATAGTCTGGATTGATTGGCAATTCGTGTTCTAAGTGTGCCAATTGGTATCCGTATTTACGATCGGAAGAGAATAATAAGGTATTTTCGTAACCAATGTAACCGATTTTACGATGACCGAGTTGGTAAAGATATTCGGTAGCTTCCTGACCTGCCAGAATATTATCGGTGTCTACATAAATGGTCTGGTTGGCAAACTGGTATGCTTTTCCAATCATGGCGAAGAGTAATCCTTCATTATAAAGGAATTCCGTAATCGGGTCTTTTTGTTTGGAGTAAAGAAGGATGAAACTTTCGGTCTGTCCGGTGCGGATCATAGAACGGATGACTTGTAAGACTTCTTCTTCGGTCTGTCCGGTAATCAGAGTAGTCGTGTATTGGTGAGTGTTGCAGTATTGATTGATGCCGGCAATGATTTCCAGGAAAAATGAATTTACATAAATAAATCGTTCGGAAACAGGAAGTACGATGCCGATGGTTCGTGGGCTTTGGGAAGCCAGGTTGCTTGCCTGAAAATTCGGCTCGTAACCAAGTTTGGCCATGGCGGCACGGACTTTTTCTTTTGTCTCTTCACTGATGGAAGGGTTATTTTTGCAAGTTCTGGACACGGTAGACGGGGACACGCCTGCCAGCGCAGCAACATCACGAATGGTAACGGCCATAGTGATACCTCCTGAGTGTTTTTCTGTATGATAAATATTCGGCAGAGCATGAATGTCTGGCGATAAAAACGATACAAATATGATGTATTTTATTTTAGAAGAAATACGCAAAAAAGTCAATGTTTGGCAGCAGAAAAACCATGCAAAATTTCACGCAAACTATGCAACAAAATTACGGTTTGTTGCATGAAAAAGATGTGAAAAATACACAAAAAATGCAGAAACTACTGTATAAAATGTAGAAAACGAAATTTTTATAAAAAAACTATTGCAAAATCTGTGCAACAGATATATATTTAATGCAAACGGTTGCATTAAGTTTTGCAAAGGAGAATAATCATGAACAGATCAGCAGGAATTTTACTTTCTATTACAAGTTTACCATCCAAGTATGGTATTGGATGCTTTTCCAAGAGCGCATATGATTTTGTAGATTGGCTGGAAGAAGCAGGACAGTCTTATTGGCAGATTTTACCATTGGGTCCTACCAGTTACGGGGACTCCCCATATCAGTCATTTTCCACATTTGCAGGAAATCCTTACTTTATCAGTTTGGAGGATTTGATTGAAGAAGGTGTATTGACAGAAGAAGAATGTGCGCAGGTTGATTTTGGTTCAGATGAAAAAGATATAGATTATAAGAAGATTTACGAAGGAAGATATCCACTTTTGAGAAAGGCTTACGAAAGAAGCCGCATTTATGAAAATCCGGAATATCAGCAGTTCGTAGAAAATAACAGATGGTGGCTGTCCGATTACGGTCTGTTTATGGCTGTAAAAGAACGTTTTGGAGGCGTACAGTGGACGCAGTGGCCAGAAGATATTCGTCTGCATTGGCAGAATGCAATCGAATATTATCACAAAGAACTGTATTTCGATATTGAATTCCAGTATTATATGCAGTTTAAGTTTTATCAGCAGTGGATGCGCCTCAAATCCTATGCAAACAGCAAAGGAATCAAGATTATTGGAGATATTCCGATTTATGTTGCGATGGACAGTGCTGATGCATGGGCCCATCCGGAATTGTTCCAGCTGGACGAAGAAAATCTTCCGGTTGCAGTAGCAGGATGTCCTCCAGATGGATTTGCAGCTGACGGTCAGCTGTGGGGAAACCCATTGTACCGTTGGGATTATCATAAGAGTACAGGATATCAGTGGTGGATTTCCCGTCTGTACTATTGTTTCCAGTTATACGATGTAGTTCGTGTAGACCATTTCCGTGGATTTGATGAATATTATTCCATTCCATACGGTGACAAGACAGCAAAAAATGGTCATTGGGAAAAAGGGCCTGGTATCGATCTGTTCAGACATGTAGAATGGGCACTGGGTTGGAAAGAAATCATCGCAGAAGACCTTGGATACGTAACAGATTCTGTTCGCCAGTTGGTTCGTGACAGCGGATTCCCAGGCATGAAGGTTCTGGAATTTGCTTTTGATTCCAGAGATACAGGTTCTGCATCTGATTATCTGCCACACAACTATCAGGGACATTGTGTAGCTTACACAGGAACTCATGACAACGAAACCATCAACGGATGGTTCCAGGATATTACAGATGAAGAGAGAAAGCTGGCACGCGATTATATGTGTGACTACTATACTCCTGAAGAAGAATTACACAAATCATTTATCTGTCTGCTGATGAGAAGTGCAGCCAATATGTGTATCATCCCAATGCAGGATTATCTGGGACTTGGTACAGAAGGCCGCATGAATCAGCCATCTACCGTAGGTAAAAACTGGAAATGGCGTGTGACAGAAGAACAGTTAAGTGAAGAATTAAATGATTACATTACAAAAATCAGCAAACGTTACGGAAGATTTTTGTACAAATAAATTTTGAAATGATGGTATAGAACAGGGAAAGGAAGGTATGCACAATGGAGAAAAAATGGTGGCATAATCGAATTGCATATCAAATTTATCCAAAGAGTTTTCAGGATACCAACG
This sequence comes from Ruminococcus sp., assembly GCA_036308845.1. Lineage (GTDB taxonomy): Bacteria > Bacillota > Clostridia > Lachnospirales > Lachnospiraceae > Oliverpabstia. The sequence continues at coordinate 5,162 of JAXJUX010000046.1, read as the reverse complement.
GAGACGGAATTGGTGATATTCCGGGAATCATCCAGAGACTGGATTATTTAAAATCTCTGGGAATCGGTATTTTGTGGCTCTCACCTGTGTATGTATCCCCATGTGCCGATCAGGGATATGACATAGCGGATTATTTTGCGATAGACCCTATCTTTGGTACGATGGAAGATATGGAGCTTCTGATTAAAGAAGCTGAAAAACGAGATATTAAAATTTTGATGGACCTGGTTGTAAACCATTGTTCCGATGAACATGAATGGTTCAAAAAAGCCTGTGAAGACCCGGAAGGCAAGTATGGAAAATATTTCTATCTTGCTAAGAAGGAAAATGGAAAATTGCCATGTAACTGGCGCTCCTATTTTGGAGGTTCGGTTTGGGATCAGGTACCGGGAACAGATTACTATTATTTCCACGCATTTCATAAAAAACAGCCGGATTTGAATTGGGAAAATCCGGAACTGCGAGAAGAAGTTTACAAGATGATGAATTGGTGGCTGGATAAAGGTCTGGGCGGTTTCCGTGTTGATGCGATCATCAATATCAAAAAACCATTGCCATTCAAAGAATATCCGGCAGACAGGGATGACGGACTTTGTGACCTTGGCACAGCGATGGAAAAGGCACAGGGGATTGGAGAATTCCTTGGTGAAATGCGAGACAGAACATTGCTTAAATATGATGCGTTTTCCGTTGGAGAAGTATTCAATGAAGGCGCAATAGAAGTAAAAGATTTTATCGGAGAAAATGGATATTTTTCATCTATTTTCGATTTTAGCCAGACAATGGAAGGAAAGTCATTTGATGGTTGGTATGCGTGTCAGAAACCGGACACAGAAGCATACAAGAGATGTTGTTTTGGAAGTCAGAAAAAAGCAGAAGGCATCGGATTTTATTCTAATATCATTGAAAACCATGATGAACCTCGTGGTGTCAGCCAGTATTTGCCGGAAGATGCCTGCCATGACAAAGGAAAGAAATTGCTTGCAGCAGAGTATTTCCTTTTGAAAGGAATTCCATTTATTTACCAGGGTCAGGAACTGGGCATGGAAAATATGAACTACACATCCATCGATGAGATTGATGATGTCAGCAGCAAAGCTGAATATGAAGTTTGTATCCGTGCAGGTTTGACCCCGGAAGAAGCGATGAAAGCAGTGAATCAGTATTCCCGTGACAACAGCAGAACGCCATTTCAGTGGGATGATTCAGAAAATGCAGGATTTACAGAAGGAAAGCCTTGGCTTCCAGTGAATCCAAATTATACAGAAATCAATAGAAAGAAACAGGAAAAAGATCCTGACAGTGTATTGAATTTCTACCGCAAGTTAAGCGAACTTCGTCGCAATCCGGAATTCCAGGATACCTTGACCTATGGAAAAACTGAAGCCTACATGGAAGATGAAAAAGGACTCATGGCATATTTCCGCAGAGGTCTCAAACAGGATATTCTGGTTGCAGGAAATTTCCTTGGTACAACAAAGACGATTGAAATTTCCGAAATGCTGACAAAATCCGAAAAAATTCTCCTGTCCAATGACGATGTAGAATTACAGGAAAATCAGTTGGTATTGAAACCATATCAGGTTGTGGTTTTAAGTTTAAGTTAGACGTTATCAATTTATTTTGTTCCTCTCCTTATATATGAAAGCTGGTGTATGCAATTTGCCTCTGCACTGGCTTTCTAATGTTATATTTTGTCGGGGAAATTATTAAGAAAGTTAAGAGGGTCACACATATGAACAAAAATTGGTGGAAAGAAAGTGTTGTATATCAGATTTACCCACAGAGTTTTAAAGATACCAATAACGATGGAATCGGTGATATTCAGGGAATCATCGAAAAATTAGACTATTTGAAAGATTTGGGTGTAAATGTGCTCTGGCTGTCTCCAATCTGTCAGTCTCCTCTGGATGACAATGGATATGACATTGCAGATTATCAGGCAATTCACCCACGTTATGGTACAATGGATGATTATGATCGTCTGTTGGAAGAAGCTCACAAACGCGGTATCAAAATTCTGATGGATTTGGTAGTAAACCATACATCTGATGAGCACAACTGGTTTATGGAAAGTAAAAAATCCGTAGACAATCCTTACCGTGATTTCTACATCTGGAAACCGGGTAAAGACGGCAAAGAACCAAACAACTGGGGTTCCGTATTTGGCGGTTCTGCATGGGAATATGATGAAACAACAGATATGTATTATCTGCATTGCTTCTCCAAAAAACAGCCAGATTTGAACTGGGAAAATCCAAAGGTGAGAAAAGCTGTTTTTGATATGATGAAATGGTGGTGCGACAAAGGAATCGATGGTTTCCGTATGGATGTAATCAGCATGATTTCCAAAGACCAGAGATTCCCAGATGGTGAAAATAACGGTGGACTTTATGGAAATGGTTCACCATATTATTTCCATGGACCACGTGTACATGAATTTTTGCAGGAAATGAACAAAGAAGTTCTTTCCAAATACGACATCATGACAGTTGGTGAAACTTCTGGTGTTACAGTAGAAGAAGCACAGAAATATGCTGGTGCAGACAGAAACGAACTTAGCATGGTATTCCAGTTTGAACATGTGGAAATCGGTGGATGCCCTCATGGAAAATGGACAACCCAGCGCTATGATTTCAAAGAATTCAAACAGGTTATGAATCACTGGCAGGAAGATTTGGGTGATGATACATGGAATTCTCTGTTCTTGGACAACCATGATCAGCCACGCTGCGTTTCCCGTTTTGGTGATGACAGGGAAGAATACCGTGAAGTTTCCGCAAAAATGCTGGCTACCTGCCTGCATATGATGAAAGGAACTCCTTACGTATACCAGGGAGAAGAATTGGGTATGACAAACGCATATTTCAATGATCTGTCCCAGTATCGTGACATTGAAAGTCTGCAGTATTATGATGAACTGACAGAAAATGGTCTGATCGATCCAGACACAATGATGGAATGTCTGAAATTGCGCAGCCGTGACAATGCGAGAACTCCAATGCAGTGGAATACAGGAAAAAATGCAGGATTCTCCGAAGCAGAACCATGGATCGAAGTAATTCCAAACTATACCAAAATCAATGCGGCAGCACAGGTAAATGATCCAGACTCTGTATTTTCTTACTACAAAAAGCTGATTCAGCTGCGTAAAGAAAATGACATCGTTGTTTATGGTGATTACAAAGTCGTAGACCGCGAAAACGATAAAGTATTTGCTTATGAAAGAAGTTTAAATGGAGAAAAATTGCTGACTGTATGTAACTTTACAGATGGAGAAACAACATTTGCGCTTCCAAAGGACTTTGATGTGGCAAACGCAGAATGTTGGATTACCAACACAGGAAGAAGTACATTTGATCAGACAGTTGTTCTGAAACCTTATGAGGCATTTGTTCTGGTAACAAAATAATTTAATATTTGTGGTGAAAAAAGCCGATGTGTACAAAAAAATGTAGCATTGGCTTTTTTCATTGTTTTCATGTAGGGGAACTGGTAAGATGGGGGTAGGATGACAAAACTACAAGGGAGGTCCCTTATGAAAAATTATATAACCTATGCGAAAACCAGTGACAATATCTTAGAATACGAAGCCCGTCACCGCCAGGTTGCCTATGAAGCTGCCACCGAGGCGATTGTCTTGCTCGAGAATAATGGTGTGCTTCCGCTAAAACCGCAAAAAGTTGCGCTCTATGGTGCAGGGGCGGGGATGACGATCAAAGGCGGTTCTGGTTCCGGAGAGGTAAATGAGCGTCACAGCGTATCGATTCTGGAAGGCATGGAGACGGCGGGATTTATCGTTACCACCAAATCGTGGATTGCGGATTATGAGAAAGAATACGAAGATGGACTCAAAAGCATGGAGGATACAATTGCAGCAGCTTTGAAAAAAGGACAGTTTTCTTCATACTTACAATTGTTTTTGCAGCCATATACCTATCCGTTTGGGCGTGAGATCACACCAAATGATATTCAGGAAAGTGATACGGACACCTGCATCTATATCATTGCCCGGCAGTCTGGAGAGGGGCATGACAGAAAAATAGAACATTATGATTTTCAGTTGTCTCCACAGGAAAAGAAAAATCTTTCCATTTGTACACAGAATTATCAAAAAGTTATAGTAGTATTGAACGCAGGGGCTTCTTTTGATACGGAATTTATGGAAGAAATACCTGGAATTGATGCGCTCGTGTATATGTGTCAGCTGGGAACTGCGGGAGGAACTGCATTTGCAGATATTGTTACCGGTAAGGTTACTCCATCAGGAAAACTGACAGATACATGGGCAAAATCCTATCAGGATATTCCATTTGGTAATGAATATAGTTACTTGAATGGAAATCTGGAAAAAGAATTTTATAAAGAAGGAATTTATGTAGGCTATCGTTATTTTGATACCTTTGGTGTAAAACCGGCATACCCGTTTGGATATGGAAAGAGTTATACCCGATTTCAGATTCGTTACGAATCTATGAGGATCAATCGGGATGAGACGATTGCGGTTACTGTTTGTGTGAAAAATATTGGAAGGGCATATAGTGGAAAAGAAGTTGTTCAGCTATATGCAAGCTGTCCACAGGGAAAATTGAAAAAAGAATATCAGCGTCTGGTGGCATTTGCGAAGACAAAGGTGCTGGCACCGGGAGAGGAACAGCGTCTGATGCTTTGGATCCCGTTGGAATATCTGACAAGTTACGATGAAGAAACGGCATCGGATGTGCTGGAGGCAGGTGCATATGTCCTGCGTCTGGGAGATGCTTCGGACCATACTGGAATTTGCGGGAAAATACAGATCAAAGAGCAGATTGTGTATGCGGTACATACCAATATCTGTCCATTGAAAGAACTACTCAAAGATTCTTTGGACGACCGGGTAAATGATACACAGATTTCGGAAGAAAATTCCAGAGAAAGCCTGTGGGCGGAAAATTGTCAGGAAACAGCGGCTGAACTGGTGATGAAAGAAACAACAGACATTATTAGTATACATCCAGAAATGCTGACAAAACAAAATATGAGAAAAAATCACATAAAAATCCATGCTGAGAGAAAGACAAAAGAAGAATGGATAGAAAAAACAGCACAGCAGTTATCAACGAAAGAGAAAATTGATTTGGTTGTGGGCGCCGGACTTTTGGATGGATTCCTGAATTCCAGCT